>NZ_JAMYQF010000057.1:0-43616 GCF_040320745.1 Mesorhizobium sp. M0621
GGCCTTGTCGTTCGACAGTTTGAAGCTGCGCCAGCGGTGCGTCGCAAGGCCATGATCGTGCCAGATCTTCACGACCGACGACGCGGCGATACCCGTCGCCTTGGCCAGGGCGCGGACGGTCCAGTGTGTCGCTTCCTGCTTCGGCGGGCTCCAGCGTCAGCGCCATTACGCGCTCAGCGATCTCAGGCCCGAGCGGCGCAATGCGCGAGGGACGCGTCTTGTCGCGCAGCAGCCCCTCGAAGCCTTCCGTGGCGAAGCGCTCCCGCCAGCGCCACACGCAGGTCTTGGATTTGCCGGTCCGCCCCAAGATTTCGATCGTGCCGGCCCCGGTGGCGCTCAACAGCTCGATCTCGGCGCGCCACACATGCTTCTGCGGCTGTGACGAATCTTTGACCAGGGCAACCAAGCGCCGATGGTCCGAAGGCGAGACGGTGAGAGATATTCCTGTGCGCATACCGCAGACTCGCACGCGCTCAGCCAAAAGGGAATCTCGATCCGGACTCTTATGTCGGGCGGAAACCACTAGCTAGAGCCCAGTAGAGGTGGCGTAGTGTTGGGCGATCGTCGCGGCCTAATTGCTTGCTCGTAGGAATAAGCCAATGCGACTAGGCGATCGTCCGCTAGCGGACGGCCAAGCAACTCCATCCCAATCGGCAGATTGTCCGAGATAAATCCTGCGGGAATCGCGATTGCCGGGAATCCAGTTACAGCGCTAAGTCTGGTGTTCGTTTTTGGCGATACGCTGCCGATGAGTGGGGGCCTGCTTCGAAGGGTTGGATAAACGAGAGCGTCTAACCCATGCAAGTCAAGAACACTTAAGAGCTCGCGCTGAATGCTTTCTCGACGCGCGAGCGCTAGGCGGTATGCGGGGCTGTCTTCACCAGCGGAGGTATTGACATGCTCCAGTTGTTCTCGCAGCTCCGGATTAAACAATCCTTGTCTCAAGATCTCGGACAGTGAGGACACAGGAGCGCTTGGGATGGCAGCAAGGTAGCCCGCTAGATCAACCCTGAACTCGAAATCCCACACTACAGCGTCCGCGATCTCCAGCATAGTTGGGAGTTCGATTGCAAGAGTGACCGCACCACACTCTTTCAATCGCTTCGCTGCCGTTTCTACGACTCCCATCGCCTCCGCATCGTCCGCTTCGCGGAACAAGTTACCGACGATGCCCAGTCGGGCGCCCTTTAGAGCTGCCGCATTAAGTGCTCCAATAAAGGATGGCACTCGGCATCCCGCTGCTCTCGTTCTTGGAACGGCAGGATCCGGTCCGACCGTAGCATCAAGTCCAATCGCGAGATCGATTACTGTACGGGCGAGGGGTCCTACGGTGTCGTGCGTATGCGAATAAGGCATGATACCCCTGTTACTCGACAGCCCCTTTGTCGGCCGCAACGCAAATAGGTTATTGTAAGCTGCGGGTATGCGGATAGATCCCCCTGTATCGGTTCCGTATGCAATCGCGGCAAAACTGACGGCAGCGGCTACACCACTGCCTCCGCTTGAGCCTCCAGGAATCCTGTTGAGATCGTAAGGATTGCGCGTCTGGCCACCCAATGAGCTTGTCCCGGTTATGCTCGCGGCAAGATCATCCATGCTTGCTTTACCTAAGATGACGGCACCCGCCTCACGCATTTTTTTCACCTGAAAGGCGTCGCCCCTTGGCCACAGCTTAGCTAACGCAGCGCAGCCCGCAGATGTAGGCATCTCAGATGTTGCAAAGTTGTCCTTCAGGATGATGGGCACTCCATGCATTGGCCCCCGCACCCGACCAGCCCGCCTCTCTTCGTCGAGCGCGGCGGCGTCATCATAGACCAACTCGTTCAGGCGAATTATTGCGTTAAGGCAGGGCCCTTTTCGATCATACGCTTCTATCCTCGCAAGGTAAGCATCGACGAGGCCTTGAGCTGTCACCCGACCTGAAGCCATCGCAACCTGCAGTTCGGGGATAGTGGCTTCGCAAATCTCAAACGGAATGGTCATCGACAAGACCTCCAATCAGGTCGCCCTGACGCTCGCAGCTCACGTCCACCGAGGACGTCGCGGGCAGCCGTTGATGCGGGTCGAGAAGGAGCGTGCGCTGTTCATATATTCTGACGGGCCAATTATCGACATTACAGCCTTGACTGGATTTACGTCCACGACCCAGAAGGCATCCTCGTTCAGACGTGCGGCCCCAGCGGTTCGAGGAGTTGCGCGGTCGAAGAACACGCCGACGACGCCCGTCGCTAATCTTATGCGCCGCGCCCGCCTGGGCGCCGAACGGCGCCCACTGGCACGTCTCGACTGTTCACTTTTCGACACCGGCAACAACTTTCGGTCGCCAGTTCGAGATCCAGGTTCTTGAAGAGTCGGCCGAGGAGTTGACACCTTCGTATGTTCCTTCATCCTGACGCGACCAAATTTGCGCACCGTAGGAATTATGACTGCCGCGCCGGGCGGGGAACTCGCAAGTCGTAGGGGTTGCTGGCAATTCTGACATTGTGGCCCGGCCGAACGTTCCCGAAGACTGGAGTACCTCGGTCGCGGACCCGATCCCGGATCGGGGAATCGCGGTGACCAGAATAGCGCTCGCGCGGCGCGCGGCTTACTCGCCGCGCCGGTCTGCTCTCGATGATCCGGCCGCGATGCACCGCGGCCATACGGTTCGCCGTCTCGGCGACGACACCCATGTCGTGGGTCACCAGCATCACCGCCGCCCTAGATCAGGTCTCTTTTCTTCCTAAGGTGCCAGTTTCTGGAAACAATGCGATTGTCACCCTCAAAAGCGTCTAGCCGAGCTTCGATAATAAATTCGGTCTCAGTGGCTCGAAAAGAGGTATGAGACTTGGCATACGCCTGCCAATCACCGCGTCCCTGCCGGTGCCAGTTCTCAATCTCCATGGTGGCCGTTAGCGGGTCATCCTCTCCGATGCGGAATGTCTCAAGCTTTCCGCTTTCTATCTCCAGTCCTATATGCTCGATGGTCTGGAATCCGTAATCCCTGTCAAGAACATACGTCGTTTCCCCCGTGACTAGATCACGTGTGGTTGTTTCTCGTGTTGAGAAGTCCCGATGGATCGTAGCTTGCTCCAAAGGAGCGGATTCGGCAGCTAAGAACGGTTTCAAATGCTCGTCTTCTGGACGCGGAGCTCGCGTGGGCAATTCCAATTTGCTTGCACCAGCAACAACACTGACTGTGACTGGTTCCGGACTTGGCCAGACGAGCGGCCAATAAGCTGAACTCACAGCCACACGAATTCGGTTTCCGGATGGAAAGGCATAAGCCGAGTCCTTTAACTGGACCCGAACCCTATACCGCTTCCCGGGTTCCAGCGCAGTCGGCGTTTCATGGCTGTCACGATGTGTAAGATTGAGCAAGCCGTAGCTGACCCGTGTGGAAGCACCATTGGGCGCGACATCGTTTAAGCGCACACAGATCTGTGCCACAGCTTTGTCGCTCGATATTTCCAGCTCGACGACGGGGGCGCCGAGAATTTCTAATCTCGCATCGAGCGGCTCACTATCGAAGCACAAGGACTTGCCGTCGTCCTCACGCTGATCCGCCGGCATGTCGCCAGGAATGCCCCACGCGCTAAAACGGCCCGCAGCTGCGCCCGTATGAAGAGGCGAGCGGATTTTCAGTTCTGTTTCTGCTCCCGGCGCCTTGGAAAGCGTACCTACATTGAGCATCAAATATTGCGGCTGAATATGCGGACTAGGCCAAGAGGGTTCAGCGACCCACCGACCTGGGCGTTCGCTATAGAAAGTCTTCGGTTGCGCAGGTTCATACATCCAGACCCGGTACATCGGTTCATCCATGATGTCGGTATCCATGCCCTTCAGCCAGTGATCCCACCATCTTAGGCATTCCTGCAGGAACCCCATTTGCGGCCCCGGATAGGCCCCAGGCGAATGCGGATAACTATGGCCCCACGGGCCCATCAACCCTTTACGGGGTACATTGAGCTTTGATAGCAGCCGCGGCACCGTGTTGGTGTATCCATCAGTCCAGCCGCTCACCGCGTAGATCGGACAGAGGATGCTGGAGTAGTCCTCACAAACCGAGCCGTGCTTCCAGTATGCATCACGACGCTGATGCTCTAGCCAATTATCGAGCATCAGCGGTTGGTTCTCCAATCGCTTAAGCCACATCTCCCGCCAGCCCTCTCCCACCAGCGTCGGATCCGGCGCGTAGGACAATACCGCAGCCATCTCTTCCGACCACGTGATCTTGCGAAGCAGCAGGCACCCCCCGATATAGTGAATGTCGTCCCGATAACGATCGTCGGTTGAGCATAACGAAATTACCGCCTTCAATTCCGGGGGTTGTCTCGCAGCAACCTGTAATCCATTGAACCCGCCCCATGAAATACCGATCATACCACATGCCCCGTTGCACCAAGGCTGCTTTGCCAGCCAGGCCAGAACCTCGAGGCAGTCATCCTGCTCCTGCTTTGCATACTCGTCGAAAATGAACCCGTCCGACTCGCCCGTGCCTCTCAGGTCAACGCGCACCCCGGCATAGCCATGCCCTGCGTAGTACTGATATGTACCTGTGTCTCGTGCGGATGTACGATCGCGCTTGCGATATGGGATGTATTCTAGGATCGCTGGCACAGGATCGCTTTCTGCGTCCTCCGGAAGCCAGACACGCGCGGCTAGTCGCGTGCCGTCCGAGAGGGGGATGAACACGTTCTCAATCTCACGCACTTTTCGTGGGAAGTTCGTCACAATTTTCATTTGAATCCTAAATTTGTCATATTACTGCGTCGCAATGTTATTTCGTGGCACGCCGGGAACAGAACATCGCCGCCGTGCCGCGCTCACACCCGCGATATGCTGGGTATGGGAAACTGTACGTGCGCACAGCATTCACTTCGTATTCTCGCATGACGAAAGTGGGTTGCTTCCCCGGTGCGAAGATCAACGGGGAATGGTACGAAGTACCCGCCGTTTCCATTATATCTGGAAAGATACAGAGATGGGCATGGTCGGTGACAACGAGCGCTTCCAGATTGGCGCGGTCCATCACTTCCAGTAGCTCTTGTGCCTGCGCTCGTTCTCCGTTTTGCGTTTTGGGAATGCTACTCCGGTCAGTGGAATCGGCGAGAATGTCGTGGTCACACATCGGCTTGGTCAGTTGTCAAATTTTACAAGTTCGAACCGACGAACGAAGTCCGAAGCTATCGCCAAGTCATTCTTCAGTCGAAGATCATCGGCCTGGCGACCAGGGTCAAATACAGTTTTTATATTGTTGGTATCTGGCAAAGAGATGGTTGATAGCCGCGGAGCCGACGGAATGGCAAGCTCACCTTCTGTTCATGAATTCTTACGTTCGGGCACGTAGTCAGGATAGGCGCAAAATGATGCGGGTCAGCTTACAACGCAGGTCGCGCCAGCGTGATGCCGATATCGCTTCGCTTACTCCTGTCGGGTGATCACGATCCCCTTCCGTTTCCAAAGCATTTCATGGTTTGCCATGTGTGGCATCGGCCTTCATCGCCAACGCTTTCGCTCAGAAGACCGCCGAGGCAGCGAGCCTGCAATGGCGCCCAATCGCCGACCAGATCTGGCCGAAGAGGTGCCGAAGCTGGCTACTATCATGGACGATGTCGAGCCTGATGTGCTCGCCTACGGCCATTAACTCAACCTGACCACCGGCAGGAGCGGCATGATTCTCGGTCCGGTGATCGAGGCGGGCAATCCGCGCGACAGCGATCGATTGCTGCCGATGCTGCCATATCGCGTTCTATGGTCACGCGCCGCGGCAGGCGGCGGCCGACGGCGGCTTTGCTAGTCGCGACAATTCTGGCTAGAGCCAAGACCTTGGGCGTTCGCGACATGGCATTCCACAAGAAAGTGGGCCTCAAGATTGAGGACATGGTCAGAAGCAATGGGGTCTATCGCAAGCTGCGTAACTTCCGTGCGCGCATCTAGGCCGAAATCTCATGCCTCAAGCGCGCTTACCGCTTGGCGCGCTGCACCTTGGCGGCCTGGATCACTTCAAGAGCTACGTCTGGTCCTCGGTCGTGGCCTACAGTCTCGTCGTCGTCACGCGCCTCAAGGCGACTTGATGCCGGCCACTAATGGAATTGCATCACACTCGAGTGCATTGATCCGGTTGACGCCGACGTCGATAATGGTGCCCCCCTTTTTCACCCAGTTGGGCTGTACTATTTCCGGGCGGCCGGCGGCGGCCACAAGAATGTCAGCGTTGCGGCATACGTCAAGAACGTTCTTCGTGCGCGAATGGGCGATCGTAACCGTCGCGATGGCGTTGAGAAGAAGCTGAGCCATCGGCTTGCCAAACAGATTCGAACGGCCGATGACGATGGCGTGAAGGCCCGACAGATCTTTGCCGTGAGTGCGATGGACGAAAACCATTGCACCGGCTGGCGTACAGGCCACGAGCCCCGTTTTCAGCTCGCCGGTCGCAAGCTTGCCGGCATTTACGACGCTTAGGCCGTCGACATCCTTCTCCGGCAGAATACGCTGGATAATGGCTTCGCTGTTCAAGTGCTTAGGCAGCGGCAGCTGAACCAGAATGCCGTGGATGCTCTGATCGCTATTCAGCTTTCCCACCAGAGTAGAGAGCTCTCCCTGAGAGGTTTCGCTAGGAAGCGTCTACTGGACAGATTTGAAACCGCATTCCGTTGCCATACGGCTCTCGGACAAAACTTTATGTGTGGCTCGCCGGATCGTCGCCCACGATAATTACGGCAAGACCAGTTTTGGTACCGTTGAGTTTCTCAAGTTCCGCTGCAGCGGACTTGATCCTATCGATTACGGAAGCAGCGACCTTCTTCCCGTCGAGGATCGTGACCATGCTTAGCCCATCCTCTCGGAGGCATAAGATCCCGGGCTAGCCGGAAACACAATGGTCCTGTTGCCGTTGAGGAACGTCCTATGATGAATATGTGCGTGTATGGCGCGCGCCAAAACCTGGCTTTCAACATCGCGGCCGATCGAGACATAGTCGTCGGCGCTCTGAGCATGGGTGATGCGGGCCGTGTCCTGCTCGATGATCGGACCTTCGTCGAGATCGGCAGTGACGTAATGCGCCGTCGCACCGATTAGCTTCACACCGCGCTCGTAGGCTTGCTTGTAGGGATTGGCACCCTTGAAGCTCGGCAGAAACGAATGGTGGATGTTGATGATCCGACCCGACATCGTCTGACACATCTCATCGGATAGGATTTGCATATAGCGGGCCAGAACAATCAACTCAGTGCCAGTCTGTTCAACGACCGCCATGATCTGCGCTTCAGCCTGTCGCTTATTTTCCTTCGTCACCTTAATGTGGTGGAACGGAATGTCATGGTTCACCACGACCTTCTGGTACTCGAAATGGTTGGAGACGACGCCGACGATGTCGATTGGTAGGGCACCGATCTTCCAGCGGTAGAGGAGGTCGTTAAGGCAATGGCCGAACCGCGAGACCATTAAGAGCACCTTCATGCGGCTGGCGCCATCACGGATTTTCGCCTCCATGCCGAACTTCTCAACGATCGGCGCGAATTCTTCCTCCAGTGCCGACAGCGTTACGCCCTCTTCGGAAATGAACGAGATGCGGGTAAAGAACTTGCTCGTATCGAGGTCGTCGAACTGCCAGCTATCGACGATGTTGCAGCCCCGATCCGCCAAAAATGTCGAGATAGCTGCAACAATCCCCCTTGCCGCCTTGCAATTTACGTTTAAGATCAAGTTGCTCGGCATAACGTCTCCTCATGGAAGGCGAGGCAACTGGACCTCAGCGCTTCCGTTTTTCCAACTGAACTATCGATATTCTGCACTCATCCGAGTGAGCTCTCCCCAAAGGCTCTCCGCGAAGCTTCTTAATACTATCAGCTCGAACCCATCTTCCGAGGTGCGTGTGATGTGCACGGCAATGCGACCGATCAGCGTTGTCGTGTTCCGACCTATTGGAAAGACGTGACTTGCAAAGTTTGCGGCGCTGCCCTTTGCTAGCACGGATGCCGCCTGTGAACCCGCGATTGCAATGCGGACGCGGCCATGACTCTGATCAACGGCGAAAGCATACGGCTGAAGCGTATCGTCCAATGCAGTGAATTCCGCATGGGTTTTGGCGGAATTCCCTACGACAAACCACTGCCCGGGACCGGCGACACGCACGGCAGCGGGAGACTCGTCGCTAAGCGAGGCGAGCCTGGCCTCAATTGCCGAGGCGCCGGGTTTCCCAAGCACGTGAATCAGATGGCCTTCCGGCAGAACCTTGAGGTCGATTCCGCCGTATACGATGGGCTGTTCGGCGCCAAGCGCGGAACGCAGGGTGACGCGAAATTCAGACATGAAGCTTCTCGTTTGTTGGGTCGATAAAGACCGGGCTACAGAGTCGCCCAGGCGTATATTCATTGCACACACCGTTCCAGATCATCACCTCTTCGCCGTGACGTTCCGAACCGCCCCTTACGAGTGCGAGCCCGATCGTCGAGCCTACATGCGGCGAATAGGCGCTGGAGCTGACGTAGCCCTGATCGTTTTCAAGCGTGGCGGCCGCGTGCCGACCAAGGATATGCGAGCCGGCGCGGAAGGTGTTGTTCGCATCCAGTGGAACAACGCCGACAAGCTGCAGGCGGTCCGGGTCCGTCAGGCCCTCACGTCCGACCATCGCCTTGCCGATGAAGTCGACCTTGGCATCGGAGACCATTTTGCCGAATCCGAGGTCCGCGGGGACCACGGTGCCGTTGATTTCGCTGTGGGTAACATGACCCTTTTCGACGCGCAGCACGTTCAGCGCCTCGACGCCGTAAGGCTGGATGCAATGCTCCTTACCGGACTCCATCAGGGCATCGGCGACGCATTCGCCGTAGCCGGCCGGAACGGCAAGCTCGAAGGCGAGTTCGCCGGAAAACGAGATCCGGAACAGACGGCCGTGAAGCTGTCCGTCGAACAGCGAGACCTCCTTCGCGCCTAGGAAGTGGAATGCCTCGTTCGAAATATCCTCATCGACGATCGCCTGCAGGATTAGTCGCGATTTCGGCCCGGCTATCGCCATCTGCGCCCACTGGTCGGTGGAAGAGGCGAGCCGTACGTCTAACTCCGGCCATAGCGCCTGCGAGCAGAATTCCAGATGGTTCATCACGCCCGCCGCGTAAGCCGTGGTGGTGGTCATGTAGAAATGCTGGCCGGAAAGACGGCTTGCGGTGCCGTCGTCGTAGATCATGCCGTCCTCGCGCAGCATCAGACCATAACGGGCCTTGCCAACCGGCAGCTTGAGGAAGGCGTTGGAATAAACGCGGTTGAGGAATTCCGCCGCGTCCTTACCGCAGACCTCGATCTTACCCAGCGTAGAGACATCGCAAAGACCGGCATTTATGCGAACGTTCAGCACTTCACGATTGACGCTTTCGCGCCAGCCGGTTTCACCCGCGCGCGGGAACCATGCCGAACGATACCAGAGCCCTGTCTCCACGAAGGTAGCGCCGTTCTTCTTGGCCCAGTCGTGCAGCGGCGATTTGCGCACTGGCTGGAAATGTTTGCCATGCGAGGGACCGGTCAGCGCTCCGAAGGATACAGGCGTGTAGAACGGCCTGAATGTCGTAGTGCCGACTTCTGTTAGCGAAATGCCACGTGCTTCCGCCAGCAGACCGATGGCGTTGACATTGGAAAGCTTGCCCTGATCGGTCGCCATGCCATTGGTGGTGTAGCGCTTGGCGAGCTCTACATGGCCATAACCCTCCTGCAAAGCAAGGCCGAAATCCTTACGATGCACGTCATTCTGGTAATCGACGAAAGCCTTGCCCTTAATGCCGGGAATGTTCCAAAGCGCCTTTGCCGGCGGGGCGACGATATCGCCCTCGACCGCGCGGAACATGGCGGGAGAGGCGGCGAAGCCGAGTTCCTCCACGCATTTCGTGCCGCGCGCCGCACCTTCCGCAAGGCAGGCGGCGATGCCGGAGTGGGTGTTGACGGCGCCTGCCAGTTCGAAGCCGTTGAGGCCCGTCGGCGCGAGGAACCCGGCCTGTCCATCCGACCACACGGGCTTGGCCCCGCGATGACAGGCAAGGTGGATGATTGGGCTAAAACCGCCGGATATGGCGAGTGCGTCCGCCTTGAGGGTTTCCACCCTACCGTTCTTCCACACGCTAATGGAGGAAAGCGCCTTTCCGCCATGAGCATCGGAGACATAGGCGCCCTTGATAACGCGCGCCCGACCTGAATAGCGGAAGCCCGCATCCGGTCTACTGTCGATCACGGCGACGAGGTTGACGCCCGCCGATTCCAAATCTCGGGCCAGGGCATAGCCGCTGTCATTGCTGGTGAAGATGATTACCTGCTTGCCAAGAGCAACCCCGTAGCGGTTCAGATAGGTCCGCATCGCAGTCGCCATCATGACACCGGGCATGTCATTGCCGCCGAAGACCAGCGGACGTTCTTCCGCACCGCTGGCAAGGATCGCCCGTTTGGCGACGATGCGCCACAGACGTTCCACAGGGATGGCAGCCAGCGGATCAAGGACATGCTTCTGCACCCGTTCGACAGCGCCGAACACATTACCATCATACCATCCGAAGGCCGTGGTGCGGCTCAGGATCTGCACGTTGGAAAGTGACTGAAGCTCGGCCAGCGTCTGCGCGACGAACTGCGCGGCAGTTTCGCCACCGATCGTCGCCGTTTCTGACAAAAGCGATCCGCCCGCAACCGAATGCTCGTCCACCAGAATGACCCGTGCGCCGGAGCGCCCGGCACTCAGCGCTGCGGCAAGACCGGAAGGACCTGAACCGATCACCAGCAGGTCGCAATGCGCCCAGCACTTCTCGTAGCTATCCGGGTCCGCCTCGTAGCTGGCCTTGCCGAGGCCGGCCGCTTTGCGGATGAAGGGTTCGTAGATCTTTTCCCAGAAGGCGGCGGGCCACATGAAGGTCTTGTAGTAGAAGCCTGCACCGAGGAAGGGCGAGAACAGGTTGTTCAGCGCGCCGATATCGAATTCCAGCGAGGGCCAGCGGCTCTGGCTCATCGCTTCCAGCCCGTGATAAAGCTCCTGCATCGTCGCGCGGGTATTGGGTTCGGTCCGGCCGCCTTGGCCGATGGTCACAAGCGCATTCGGTTCTGCCGCACCTGCAGTGAGGATGCCGCGAGGGCGATGATATTTGAAGCTTCGCCCGACCAGCAATTGGCCATTGGCCAGCAGGGCCGAAGCCAAGCTGTCGCCTTCGAGGCCAAGCATACGCTTGCCGTCGAAGGAAAAGGAAAGTGGCGTCTGCCGGGCTATCAGGCCCCCGGTTGCCAGGCGATAGGATGTCATGTGCGGGCATCCGTCTGTCCGGCAAGCGCCACATCGCGGATTGCTTCGATCTCATGGGTAGCGGTGTCGCGGGTCACCACCAGCCAGCGGCGGCAGCCCGAGGTGTGGTGCCAGTATTCCTCGTAGCGGCCGCGCGGATTGTCGCGCAGATAGACGTAGACCATCCAGCTCTCCTGATCCGCATCCGGCGCGGGGCGGGCAAGCGCCGCGCCCTTGACGGTGAATTCTTCCTTTGGTCTTGCACCGCAATGCGGGCAGGGGACGAGGCTTGCCATGTCCGGCTATTCCTTGAGAAATATCAGTGAAGGTTGGGTTGGGCGCCCTGACCTTTTTCGTCGATCAGGTAGCCGCGTGCGAACCGGTCGAGACGCATCTGCCGTGTCGTGTCGTGGGACGTGTCCCTGGCCAGCAGATGGGCAAAGCAGAAGCCGGAGGCAGGCGTCGCCTTGAAGCCGCCGTAACACCAACCGGCATTGAGGTAGAGATTGTTGAGATGGGTTCGGTCGATGATCGGCGAGCCATCCATTGACATGTCCATGATGCCGCCCCAGGAGCGCAGCACCCGGACACGCGACAACGATGGGATCATCGCCTTGCCGGCTTCCGCGACATGCTCGACGGTGGCCAGATTGCCGCGTTGCGCATAGGAATTATAGCCGTCGATATCGCCGCCGAACACCAGCCCGCCCTTGTCGGACTGCGAGACATAGAAATGCCCGGCTCCGAACGTCACCACGCCGTCGATGAAGGGTTTCAACCCCTCTGACACGAATGCCTGCAGCACATGGCTCTCGATCGGCAGCTTCAGCCCGGCCATTTCCGCGACGCGCGAGGAATTGCCCGCGGCAGCAAGGCCGAGCTTGCCGCAGCCGATGAAGCCCTTGGTGGTCTCTACGCCGATTACGATGCCGTTTTTGCGGCGGATGCCGTTTACTTCGCAGTTTTGGATGATATCGACGCCGCGTATGTCGGCGCCACGAGCATAGCCCCAGGCAACCGCATCGTGGCGCACCGTGCCGCCGCGTTTCTGCAGAAGGCCGCCCTGGATGGGGAAGCGGGCATTGTCGTAGTCAAGGAAGGGCAGCATTTTTTGCACCGCGGCGCGGTCGAGCAGGTCGGCATCGACGCCGTGCAGCCGCATGGCATTGCCGCGCCGCATATAAGCGTCACGCTGGGGGTCGGAGTGGAAGAGATTGAGCACGCCGCGCTGCGAAACCATGGCATTGAAGTTGAAGTCCTGCTCCAACCCTTCCCACAGTTTCATCGAAAGTTCGTAAAACGGGTTGTTGCCCGGCAGCAGATAGTTGGAACGGATGATCGTGGTGTTGCGGCCGACATTGCCCGAGCCGATATAGCCCTTTTCAAGCACCGCCACGTTGGTAATGCCGAATTCCTTGGCGAGGTAATAGGCCGTCGCCAGTCCGTGGCCACCACCGCCAACAATGATCACGTCGTAACGCGGCTTCGGCTCCGGCTGCCGCCACGCAAGCGCCCACGCCTTGTTGCCGCGAAGTCCGTTTAGAAGCAGGGAGAAAGCAGAATAACGCATCGATTGGTTCCACATCGTTTCAGCTTGTTTATCCGAGAAACATCATTATTATTTTCCTCAACGAGCCAAAAAAAGACAGATAAGAGCCATGAGCGAGCAGGCAGGTCGACTTGTGCAGTCAATTGGGTTTTTACTGTTGCCTGGCTTTTCGCTGATGTCATACGCCTCGGCGACAGAACCACTGCGCGCGGCAAATCTTCTTGCTGGTCAATCGCTCTACGATGTCAGAGCGCTTTCGATGGATGGGAAACCTGTGGCTAGCTCATCTGGCGCAACAGTGCCTTGTAAACGGCTGGACCACTCTCCGTTGAACACGATATTCGTATGCGCAGGTGGAAATCCTACGACTTTAGGCTCCCCCGCACTTTATGCAGCGTTACGTCAACTATCTCGCAGTGGTGCGCGCATTGGAGGGATTTCAGGAGGGCCTTATATCTTGGCGGCAGCTGGCTTGCTCGATGGCCGGGATTTTACAGTTCACTGGGAGCATGCTGCTTCAATCGTTGAAGCTTTCCCTCATCTTAACCCGAGGCAGGCTCGCTTCGTGTTAGACGGGAACCGGATTACCTGCGGCGGTGGGGTTGCGCCTTTGGACATGATGCATGCCCTTGTCTCAGAGCGAATGGGCGCGGATTTCGCCCGCCGCGTAAGCGACTGGTACCTCCATACAGCGGTGGCAGAACCAACGGCGCCACAACGAGCGTCCGCCGCCGAGCGCTTCGGGGTCAACCATCCAATCGTGTTGAATGTTTTGGAGAAAATGGAAGCTGCTATCGAGCGGCCTTTAGAGCGCTCCCAGATGGCGATCTATGCCGGCGTAAGCAAGCGTCACCTCGATCGTTTGTTTTCCGAGCATCTCAACGCTGGGTATTCGGACGTCTATCGAAAGTTTCGCCTTGCCCATGCGCGCCGCCTGTTACAGCAGAGCCCCCTTTCTATATCTGAAATCGCTTTTGCAACAGGCTTCTCGAGTGCAGCTCACCTCTCCCGATCCTATTCGGCACTGTTTGGAAAGAGCCCGAAAAAGGAACGGAGTTGACTATTTTTCAAGCTTAGAACTTTAAATCTGACAAGGTGCCTTACTTTCCGTCGCGACGTAACAAACAAGCGCCGCTTAGAGCCGTTAAGATAGCGGCTGTTGTCCCGCAATATCAGGGAAAGATCGAACTAATTTGACCAGCACAGGTCGCTTGAGCTTAAGCCAATAACTAGCCTCAGCCTCAGCCATTACAGAGATAACGTCTCGTTGAGCTACATGGGACACTATGCAGAGCTTCAAAGCCGAATCATGGAACCAAGGGGAAAAACACAAATTGGTCGCCGGGGGACACAAACCCTGCTAGCGGAACGATCCAGGTGATCGAATTTGTTTTGCTCGATGCGTTTTAAATGATGTCATTGACCAGCGCGGGTGGCGTCAACCGCGAGCCTTTGAACGCATTTTAGCGCAGCCGTCGGGGAAGAATGCGAGTTGATGCTTGATCAACTGTGCGTGGTTCAGCGTCGGTGTCATTCTGCCGCCGACAGCGCGCTGGAAACATATTCCCATCCAAATAGGCTTTCCGGCCCACTCCTCCCAAGCACTGTCATAGGTATCGACGGCAGTGATTGCGCCCCAAGCCTGCGTGTACTTGACGCCACAGACGATATGGAGAATGTAGCTGTCGATGGCGCATTGCCGGTTGAACAACGCTCCAGGCTGCAGAGTGTTTGCACAGCCAGACCTTCTTCCAGGTAGGCCAAGGCCGCGACGCGGCAATCCATATTTTCTGGCACGGATGGATCGACTACCGTCCACCTACCGGGTTTGGGGAGTCGGGAGCACGCGTGGCGGCAGGCCGAAGTACCTGATGAACTGAGAGTTCGAATTGTTATCTGGGCGCGCCCTTCGACTTGCGCGGTTGCGGGAGCGCGGATCGTAGTTGTCGTGTAGTCCGCCGGATCCCATGGTTTCTGACCCTGGGAAGGGAGCCTGGAATGAGGATCCTTGCCCTTGATCGCGTGGCCCTGTCGTTACAGACACGACCAGTTGCCTCTCCACCAATGCAAAAGAGAGTCGGTGAGGGCCGCCGCTATGATGACCGGCGCAAACGTATTGCTGTCGAGCAGGTCAACAATGGCGACATCGCTTGCATTCCGAATCCATCGGACTGCCGCGTCGGGCGAGAGTCGCTTGAGATCATCGTGCACACCGTCCTAATCTAGCTAGTGGATTGACTCCAACGCTTGGAACCCGTGCGGCGATGATCTCGGCGGGGTCTGCCCGCCATACGAAATGGCTTCGGGTTTTGGTTGTGCTCGACGACGAACCGGTTGATGGCGGCCTGCAGGTCGGTGACGGAGCAGAAGACGCCATGCTGGGGCGCCTACGGGAGAGCTTGGCGAAGAAGCCCTCGACTGCGTTCAGCCATGAACTCGACGTCGGGGTGAAGTGGAAGGTCCAGCGCGAATGCCGCTCCAGCCAGCGGCGGACCTCGGGTGTCTTGTGGGCCGCGTAGTTATCGAGGATCGCGTGGACGACGTTTCCGGCCGGGATTTCGCGCTCCAGCGCATTGAGGAAGCGGATGAACTCCTGGTGCCGATGGCGCTGCATGTTCTTCCCGAACACCGTGCCTTCGTGCACGTTTCAGCGCCGCGAACAAGGTGGTGGTGCCCTGGCGCTTGTAGTCATGGGTCATCGTTGCACCACGGCCCTTCTTTATGGGCTGGCCGGGCTGCGTCCTGTCGAGCGCTTGGATCTGGCTCTTTTCGTCGACACTGAGCACCACGGCATGCGCCGGAGGCCTGACGTAAAGCCCGACGATGGCATGGAGTTTGTCGACGAAGGCGGGGTCGTTGCACAGCTTGGAGGCGCGCCAGCGATGCGGTGCCAAGCCGTGGGCCTTCCAGATCTTCTGCACCGTCGCGACGGCGAGCCCCCGGCCTTGGCCATCGGCCGAGCGGTCCAGTGTGTCGCCTCGTGGGGCGGCGGCTCATGGGTCAGACGCACGACGTCGGCAACCCGAATATCGGCCACAGCGCCTTGCCTGGCGGGCGAGTCTTGTCCAGGCCGCCGACACCGGCCTGCGCGAAGCGCTCCTGCCAGCGCCAAACGGTCGTCTTCGACTTGCCCGTCGCGGCCATCACGCCGTTCGTGCCGAGACCTTCGGCCGTGAGAAAAAGGATGATCCGCGCCCGCCACGCGTGCTTCTGAGTGGTGTTGCGGTCGGTGACGATGGCCTCAAGCCGCCGACGATCGGCTGCGGAGACCGAGATGGAGAGCCCTTTGCGCATGCCGTGGACTCGCATGTGCGCAGACAAAAAGGAATCCCCAGCCGGACTCTTTTGTCTCGGTCAGACCACTAGCGCGTTGGTCAACACCAACATCTTTGTCCTGCACCAAGATGTGGCTGCCGCCGACACGGGTCTGGCGACAGCCACGCGCCTTGGGAGGCAAAGGCAGGGGGCAAACTTGTTAAAGATCATCTCGATGTGTCGCATCGCCACTGTGGCATCGTCATCTTCGGTCTCCGATCACCGCGGCAGGTATCAGGTGATAGAGACCAATCGTAGGTCCCGATCTCGCGGAAACCGCTCAGGACCATTTCCGCGGGACGCTTTCCGTCCAGCTTTTTTGAAAATGTGCATGCCCATTGATCTGAATTCCGATCTGCACGGCGTGCATGTAGCTGGCCGAGTCGCTCGTCGTCTGACAAGCGGCCTCGACGCGAATATCGAGCGTCGGATGCGGCGCGCGATACGAAAAGCTCGCATCGATGGTGGTTTGCGCCGGATACCGATTCGAGACGGTATAGCGGGAGCGACTACGACCGATGATGCGACTGCCTGCAGCGTCGGTGGCCAACTCACAGGTCACCTGATCGGTGACCAGATCGTGATGCAAGGTGTAGGTCGGCTGGGGCATCATTTCCGGAGACGCCTGCGAGACGACAGAGTCCACGAAATCCGGCGGCGGCAGGTGCTTCTGCCCCGGCATCGCAATCGGCAGCACAACGCGGGACGGATACTTGAAACCTCGATGAATGGTATTGTGCGCCGACTGACCGGTGGGCCAGGCATTTTGAAATAAGGCGCTGGAGACTGCGACACGGAGGCGATGTCCCGGAGGGATTGCATAGGCACAGTGCTTGAGGGGAAAGCGGACTTCCGTCACCTCGTTCGGGACGAGCGGCTCGTCATTGTCCGCCCCGTTCCGATGGCTTGCAAGCAGACCTCCATATGTGATGAGACGAGACTGGCCGTCGGGGGCCACATCGCACAGGCGGAGAGCGAAATAGGCGCTTTGCGCGGTGGAAGATACGTGGAGGATGGCTTCGGGCTCGCCGAGCAGTTCGGTCTCTGCAGTGAAGCTCTCCGATTCGTAGAGCACGGAATAGACGTCGTCGAGCCGCTGATCCACCGGCATGCCCCATGGGGTGGTGGAACCGAGTCCGAGCCGCCCCGTCGTCAGCCCGACAGACGGGCGGTAGTCGTAGCTTTCCGACCCCTCTTGCGCTGCATCAGCTAGCTTTCCCGCGTTGCCGAAAAAGACTTGCGTGTTGCGTACCCGCTCAGGTGGCCACTCCGCCTCATTGCGCCACATTCCCGCATCCTGTGGGCAAACCAGCGCTGGCGTTTGCCACCCGCGCACAAAGACGGTTACCGGCGGCTCGTCGGTAACGCCGTTCTCCATGCCCTTCAAGAAGTGATCGAACCATGTCAGGTATTCACGACGTGCGTCGATGCGCGGACCAGGAAACGCCGCCTTCTCCTCGGCGTAATAATGCCCCCATGGCCCGATCAGCACCTTGCGAGGTGAGCGCAGCCGCTGGTAGGCGCGCAACTCGGCGCTTGCATACCAATCGGCCCAACCCTCGATGAGCAGCACCGCACATTGAATTCGGTCGTAATCCGGCGCCACGCTGCGGCTGCGCCAATACGCTCCCTGTTGCAGGTTCCGGATGAAACCCAGCCCCCAAGGCGCACTGTTTTCGAGGCGTTCCTGCCAGATCGCAGCCCAGCGATCGCCGGTCAGCAACGCGTCGGGGGGCGAGAAGTTGAAGGCGCTCATCGAGGGCGCAAAAAATTCGAACATCCAAGGCCGGATGCATCCGCCGGGATTGCTGAATTCGGACGCGAGATCCACGCCGCCCGAGCGGACGACGATTGCCTTGAGATGGGGCGGGTTCTGCACGGCGACCTGCCACTGCACAACGGCACCGTAAGACTTGCCAACCATGCCGACGGCTCCCGTGCACCAGTCCTGAGCGGCGCACCATTCAACCATATCGTAGCCGTCGCGACGTTCGTCATCCGAGTATATGTCCGTGCTGAAGCCCGATGAACTGCCGGTACCGCGCACGTCGTACTGGACGACGACATATCCCCGCTCGGCCAGGTATGGAACGACGGGCGGATACTCGTCACGATAATCCGCCATGGCCCCCGCAAGCCCGCGATAGGGGTTGTATTCAAGCACTGCCGGGAAGCGTCCCGGCGCATCCGGCCTCGTAATGCGCACGTTAAGCTCAACACCATCACGCATGGCGATACGAACGCCCGTGATCACCCGAACGCCGAATTGAGCTACAAAGTCCGTTGTTGTGGTCATGAAGACTCTCCCGAGTTGGCGCGACCGTTTCAGTCGGCTCTTGTCGATTGATAGAAGCGAGCGACGAAGCTTGGGGCGAACTTGCCCGAATCGACATCGTCGCGGATGCATAGTCCGTCGCGATCAGTCGCCGGACCGTAGCCGCCCGCTCCGGGAGTCTCGACCGCTACGGCATCCGTCGGTCGAAGTGTGAGACCGGTGAGCTTACCGGGCAATTTCTCGACGGTTCCATTTGCCGTGTGCAGTTCGAAGACACCCGGCCGCCCAGGCTCGCCGCCGAAGATGCCGGGAGGCGCGTAGCGGAACCGCTCGCCGACACCGGAGAATTCGCAATTATGCCCGACCGGCCGGACGACGCGTCGCAATCCGAGGCCGCCCCTCCAGCGGCCGGCGCCACCGGAGTTCTCGACCAGCGAATATTCCTCGACCCGCAGAGGATATTCCATCTCGATGGCCTCGACGGGCAGGTTCGACGTATTGGTTATATGAACCTGAACGCCATCTTTACCGTCGCGGTCGCTGCGCGCGCCCATGCCGCCGCCCAGTGTCTCGAGATAGACGTAGGGCTTGCCGGTTTCGGGGTCTTCGCCGGCGAAAACCATGCTGGTATTGGCGCCATTGGCCGCGCCGACGGCATGTTCGGGAAGCAAGGGACCGATCGCCCCAAGGACGACATCGATCACGCGCTGGCATGTATTGGCGCGCAGGGCCACGGCGGCTGGTGCACGACAATTGACGACGGTCCCTTCGGGAGCGACGATCTCGAACGCCTGCACTACGCCTTCATTGTTCGGCATTCCCGGATCGAGAAGGGCCTTGAGAGCGTAACAGACTGAAGACCGGACGGCATTTAACGTCAGGTTGATGTTGCCAGCAACCTGTGGGGAGGATCCCGTGAAGTCGAACAACGCCTTTTTTCCGTCCTTCACGAGCCTGAGCGCAATCAAGACCTCGTCGCCACTCACCCCGTCGTCATCCATTCGGTCGCTATAGGTCCACTCGCCGTCGGGAAGCACCGCAATCGCCGCCAGCATCCGGCTGCGGCTGCGATCGATGATTTCGTCATATGACGCAAGCACCCGCGCCATGCCGAAGCGGTTGCCGAGATGACCGATGCGCTCGATACCCAATCGGCTGGAGGCGATCTGAGCGTTGAGATCGCCTCTTCGCTCTGCGGGAAGACGCATGTTGAGCAGAAGCAGGTCCAGTATATCGCCGACGAGCTTGCCCTTTATGTAAAGGCGGATAACCGGGATGCGGAGCCCTTCCTGATAGATTTCCGTCAGTCCCGGCGACATGGAGCCGCGTGCGGCGCCTCCCACGTCGGCATGATGAGCGATGTTGCAGATGAAGGCGATCAGTCGGTCGCCGTCGAAAACGGGGGCGGCAAGGTTGATGTCCGGAAGATGGGTACCTCCCGCCACATGCGGATCGTTTCCGACAAAGATGTCGCCGGGCGCGATGTCGCCCGCATAGCGCGCAAGAAGAATTTCGACGAGGCCGCTCATCGAAGCCAGATGAATTGGCAGCGCGTTCTCAGCCTGCACGATCAAGCGTCCTCGCGCATCTAAGATGGCGACGGAATGATCGTGCCGCTCCTTGATGTTGGTCGAGAAAGCGCTGCGCTGCAAGGTGAGGAAGCATTCGTCCGAGATCGAGCGCAGTCCGTTCCAGAGGATTTCAAGGGTGATGGGATCGAGCATGAAAACGCTCATTGCGGTACCTCGATGATAATGTTTCGCGCGTCGTCGACGCAGGCGGTGCATTCCGGAGGAACGACCGTAGTGGAATCGAACTGGGTGATGATGATGGGCCCATTAATGACGGCGCCGGGTTCGAGTGAATTGCGGTGGACGATCGACGTCTTTTGCGGGCCTGAGGAATCGAACCACACGTCCGCAATGATCATTTTGCTCGTCGCCCGGTTGACGCGCAGGATGGGTTCAACCGTGAATTTCGGGAGATTGCGGGCGCGAAGCCGGACGTTCACCACCTCGACCGGCGCGGTCTCGTCGAAATGGCCGTATTTCGATTGATGTGCGGCGAAGAACTGGTCCCGCAAGACTGGCACTGGGGGCAGGATCTCCAAAGCTCCATCCAATGCGACCGATAGTTCGTAGTTCTGGCCCACATACCGCATGTCGAGGAAGATTGCGATATCAAGATCGCCATGCGCCTTGGCGTCTACATGCCACCGGCGCGCGGCGGCCGCGAGTTCCCTGACGGCCGCCTCTACCGCCGCAATCCCAGCTTTATCCAACCCGACCCTGCATGTAGCGACGAAACCTTCCTGAAGATTGGAGACCGCCGCGCCTTCGGCGCACAGGATGCCGGGAGACAGGGGTACAAGAATGGTGCGGATCAAAAGCTCGCGCGCGACATCGACGGCATGCAAGCCGCCGGCGCCACCGAACGGCATCAACGCGAAGTTGCGGGGATCATAGCCCCGCTCGATCGAGATCGCCCTGATAGCTCGGACCATGTTGGAAGTTGCGATCCGCAGGATACCGAGCGCCGTTTGGTGCATGCTGAGACTAAGGTGCTGCGCGATCGGCTGCACCGCACGTTCCGCCGCCGACTTATCCAGCGTCATCCCGCCACCGATGAGAGCGCCGGGAAGTCGGCCGAGAATGGCGTTGGCGTCGGACACCGTAGGAAGCGTGCCGCCGCGCCCATAGCAGGCCGGCCCCGGAGCGGCGCCGGCACTGATGGGGCCGACTTTGAGGAGCCCGTCTGGGCCTATGTGAGCGATCGAGCCGCCGCCTGCGCCAACGGTGTTGATGTCGACGGTCGGAAGCCTGACGGGAAAGTCGGCGATGTTGCGCCCATAGGTCATGACCGGCGCGCCGTTCTCGATCAGGCAGACATCCGTGCTGGTTCCGCCGATGTCGAGTGTAATCAGGTTCAACACATTTGAGCGCGCCGCCACGGCGACGGCGCCGACGCAACCTGCGGCCGGACCCGATAGGGCGGTACGGATCGGAAAGGCCGAGGCGCGGCGGATATCCATCAGCCCGCCGGAAGATTGGCTGATGCCGATGGTCGCATCATTGGCCGTGTCGGTGAGTGCCGCTTCTAGCTGCTTCATGTACCCCGTCACCCTCGGCTGCAAAAATGCGTTGAGAATGGTCGTCGAGAATCGCTCGTACTCGCGGAATTCGGGCTGAACCTCGCTCGATAGCGAAAGATGAAGGTTCGGAAGGCGCGCACGCAGTGCGGCAGCGATCCTTTGCTCGTGCTCCGGGTTGAGGAACGAGAAGAGCAGACAGATGGCGCAGCAATCCACGTCGGCCGCCGCGACCAGATCGACGACACGCTTGATTTCGACGTCGTCCAAGGGGGCAAGGACCTCTCCTTTGGGGCCAATGCGCTCCCGAATTTCATATCGCACCTGCCGCTTCGCCAAAGGCGCCGGCGCATCCGCCTTGAGGTCGTAGATAAGGGGGCGTACCTGCCGGCCAATCTCGACGAGGTCGCGAAATCCGGCCGTCGTCACCATCGCGACGCGCCCGCCCCTACGTTCAATGAGGGCATTGGTTGCGACCGTCGTTCCGTGTGCGAACCGGGCGATCGCGGCGGGGTCGACCCCGTGGCGTGCGCAAATGTCCCCCAATCCGCCGACAATGGCCCTTGACGGGTCGTCCGGCGTGGAAGGGACCTTGTGGACGAGCACCTCCTTCGTCCCTTCGTTGAAGAGGTAGAAATCAGTGAATGTGCCTCCCACGTCCACCCCGACAACCCAACTCATTCTCGTCTCCTTCGTTAATCCGTCACTACGGCCTGGGCATCAGAAATCGGTATTGGCTTTTAAATCTCAGCCCACAGGGCAGGCCGAAGCCGCCCCAGGGGAAATTTCCTGCACAAAGGCGATACCGCCGCCGATGACATTGCTTGTTGGGCTCCGCTCAGCGAACCCTTTGGGGACCGATTACACCGCACCCATCGAGTCGAGAAAGTCGCGCACCCGAGAAAATTGAGGCCGAGTACCGTCACCATGATGGCGGGACGTGGAAATACGTCGATCCACCAAGCTGTTTGCAGGTAGCTGCGACCATCCTCGCACCAACTCGGGATATGCGGATCGACACCAAGGACCGACGTCCCCGAACCCGATCCCCCAAAATGGCCAGCGTCTTGCCGCGATGCACTTCAAAGCTGAGAGATTGGGCGGCTGGGAGGGGGCCGTTCTCGTTCTGGATTTCCACGGCCGGTGACTTAACCGACAGAAGCGTCTCGCCTGCAGTGTGCAATCTGGTTCCGTTGTTCACTTGGCGCACCTGTTTAGGATCTCGGCGAGACGGCAGTGGGATTGATACCTGATTCCGAGGAAGCGACTCTCTGTCACCCCGATAATAAAATACACTGTGTATCATATTAATTTTGTATCATAATGATTTTCATGTCAAGGGCTTCGTGGAGCGTTCGAAAGGGCGTGTTCGTTGCGGATTGACGTTCGTTTAAACTAAGAGGAGTGACGATGACTGGCAGTGAGGAAGGATCGAAGCCCGGCACACGGGGAAAGCCGAAAGGGCGCGGCAGCCAGCTGATATTTGACGCGCTACGCGAGCAGATTCTCAGCTTGGAGATCGCACCTGGAGCCGATATCGACGAACTCGCCCTGGTCGCCCGCTACGGGGTGTCCCGGACGCCGGTTCGAGAGGCATTGATCAAACTCGCTTCGGAAGGGCTGGTTCTGATCGTCCCGAATCGGGGAGCACGCGTGGCACCGCTCGAAATCTCTAATGTACCGGCGCTCCTCGAAGCGTTGGAGCTCTGCGAACGTGCCGTCAACCGATTTAGCGCTCTGCGCCACCGGCCGGAAGATATGCTGTCGATCGAAAACCATTGCAAGCTATTCGAGGACGCGTCGATCGGGATGAATTACAATCACATGGCCGAAGAAAACCGGAACTTCCACGAAGTCATCGCCCGCTCCTGTGACAACTGCTATATTGAGGAGCAGTACAAGAGCTTGACGACCATGACCATGCGGCTGGCCCGGATGGCCTTCACGACCGCTGCGCGCGATCCCGGTAGTGGCGGCTATTATGACACCGTCCGGCATCATCATAGAGGCATGGTCGAGGCGATCCGGCGTCGTGATGCCGACCATGCGGACGAACTCGCCAAGGAGCACGCGAAGCTCTTTCGGGGACGCCTGCTGAAGTTCCTTGAGAGGAATGACGCCGATGCTCTCGACCTAGGCTCAGGATCTGTAATTTGCTGATTTGTACTTCGGCGTTTCATGGTCGGACGCCTCTCCTGGGTTGGCGAATAATGCTCCCGGTAAGCGCGGGCGAAATGGGCATTGTTGGAAAAGCCGGGCGCCAGCGCCACCTCAGGGACTGAAAGCGTGGTCTGACGCAGAAGATCGACCGCTTTTGTCAGTCGCAATTCCCGGTAGAATTGCATGACGGACTGATCGAGCCGCGTCTTGCACAGCCGTTCCAGCTGCCGCTCGCCTATGCCCGACAGTGTGGCGAGTTTGGGGTAGACACATGGGATTGGCGGTGTGATCTTCCATCAAGGCGATCATGGCGATAAGTGCTGGATGGTGTACGTCACATTTCGACGTTAATGCAGGCGCTGAGGGTCTTCAGCCGGGCGCAGACTGGTGTGGATAAACCACTCGCTCACTGGATCAGGCTACGTGGCAGTTCGTGCCGCTTGGCGAGACCATGCAGCGTCGAACTCGATGCCGTGCGTGCGATAAGTCACCATGGGCTTCCATCCTTCGAAAGCCCGGCTTCCAAGTCAATTCTGCTTGTTCATCTGACCTGCCACGGGTAATTTCCTCCATCTGAGATTAGAGTCCGGCCTCGATTGAAGGACGGACGGACTGATGAAGAGAAAGCGGTTTACGGAAGAGCAGATCATCGCGGTTCTGCGTGAGCACGAAGCGGGGGCAAAGGCGGGCGACCTGGCGCGCAAGCATGGGATCTCCGAGGCGACGCTGTATAACTGGAAGGCGAAGTATGGCGGGATGGACGTCTGCGATGCCAAACGGCTGAAAGCCTTGGAAGACGAGAACGCGAAGCTGAAGAAGCTGCTCGCCGACCAGATGCTGGAAGCGTCGGCGCTGCGCGAGCTTCTGTCAAAAAATGGTAGGGCCCGCCGCCAAGCGCGAAGCCGTCGCGCATCTGCAGGCCACGATGGCCCTGTCGGAGCGGCGGGCCTGTTCCTTTGTGGGCGCCGATCGCAAGATGGTCCGCTACCGGTCTCGGCGCCCACCGGAGACGGAGTTGCGCACACGGTTGCGCGACCTGGCCAATGAGCGCCGGCGCTTCGGCTATCGGCGGCTGTTCATCGGGAAAGCCAACGGACAACGCTTACATCGAAGCCTTCAACGGCCGCTTCAGGGCGGAATGTTTGAACGCCCACTGGTTCCTGACGCTTGCCGACGCGGCCGAAAAGTTGGAGGATTGGCGCAGATACTACAACGAGGTGCGCCCACATGGCGCAATCGGGCACAAGGTTCCGATCTCGTTGATCAATCCCGATGGCGCCGTCAGCCCGCCATCGTGAAACAGCCGGAAAACTCCACCTTCCGGCGGTCCAAAGAATGGTATCGGATCAAAACCCGCCGAGGCTCTAACTGCAGCCGGATGAAAATTCAGTGGCAGGTCAGAGGGACTGGCCGGCGCGACGCCGGACAGAGGCGAGGTGCACAATGTCCCACGGAACGAAATCCCGAGGCGAGAGAGACCGGCACGACGATGCGCCTACAGCGCGTCAGATTCATCAGCCCTTCGCATCGCGAATTTCATCGAGGCCAGCGGTCTTAGATCGCGCTAAAAGGCCGGACATATGACCGCACCTATCCCGCTGGATGAAATGTCTGAAAGCGCTTGCCCGCGTGGCCTATGCGTTTCGGCGAACACATTCGCAATTGATAGGGTGTAAAGCATTGCGTGACACCTCAACGCCGATCACGGCGGGCTAAGTGCTGGATAAAGGGACTGAAACTGGTCGCGTCTGGCCTTAACCGCCCTTGGTTGTCCCAATCTTGCGATCCGTTGAATTGAATTGGCTCAAGGCTCTCAAGTTCATCTATGTGCGTCTTTAGAGCTTCCAATCGGAGCGACAAATCTCCAAGCTGTGGGTCGGCTTGCGAAGAGTCACTTATCACGCCCAAGCTTCGATGTGGCGGTAATACCTTGAAGCCCACGTACGAGAGGCTGAAGTGGATGGGCCACAGAATCAGGTCCAGGTTTCCTGCTCGCCCATCTGGCCCAAAGGCGGGCGCTGGCGCACCAGTCGTGACGGAAAGGAATGCACGCTTCCCGCGAAACCGTCCCTTGTCACAATAGCGCATTTTGCTCGTATAAACCTCTCCCCACACGAAGACGCGGTCGATCCAACCCTTCAGTAACGCCGGCATCGCCCACCACCACAATGGAAACTGAAAAACAACCAAGTCTGCCCTATCGAGCTGATCGATGGCACGCCTGACCTCTAGAGGCAAAGTGCCCAAGTCTGAAGCGTGACCTTGTTCGGATAAGGCGCTAAAAAAAGTCTCGTTTAACCGTTTGGCGTAGTGGTGCTCGCCTTCAAGCGGGTCAAATGCTTCTCGATAGAGATCCACCAGTTCTACACTGTTACCATTGCACTCAAGTGTTTCCTGGGCGCACCGAGCCAATTGAGCATTTAACGAGTTCGTCTCCGGATGTGCCAACAAAATCAGCGTGTGCATTTGTACCACCAAGAGTTTACTATCTTCTCCCTTGACCGGCAACATAACTAACTCGGGTCTGCTGTCTCGCGAGACGTGCCTCGATCCCAGTTACTGCTCACTTTAACGGGGCGACGTCGGCGAGATTCGATCGGGATTATCACGTCTGGTTGCTCATACAACGGCTCAGGTTCACTCTCGGCGAGGAAGCCTTGTCAAAACCAAGCGATGACCGTAACGACAATTAGCCTACAGACAGGCTCCATCGACTCCATTGCATATTTGGGACTGCACCGAGGGAATGGTAAAAAGCAATTCCCCCTTCGTTGGACAAGAGTGTATGCCATTGGATATCGCTGCAGCCTCTTTCACGGGCAAATTCCATCAATACCCCGAACATTGCTCTCCCAAGACCTGAACGCCGTGTCTCGGGTCGGAGATAAATGCAATCGAGATAGAGGTGGGGTTTCACCGACCATGTGTATAGCCTGATTGCGGCTGTCATGTATCCTGTGAGAGCGTCCGAAGAACCATCTCCTTTATCACAAACCCAGCCAAATAACTGGGCAGGTGTACCAAAGAACGCAGTCTTCCATTGATCGCTCAGATCCGGATCAGCAATCGTGCGATCTTCCAAAGCAGCGTGTTCATCGCAAAGCGTTCTCAATTGTGGAAGATCCGTAGGACGAACCAATCTGACTTTCACAGTATCTCCCGTTCTGTTACTAAAGTGTCCCTGCGTGAAACGCCCGGAAGCCTGCCTTCCCGCCCTGCATCTTGCAGGAGGAAATCACACCGCGCAACTTTTGGGAATCCCGTTTATGGTATGTGACCTGGACTTCGCCAATGTTCAGCTGGGGAACACGAGAACATCGGATGCTGCAAAGCATAGCCGCACGGGTTGTCCTGGCACGACGGTGGGAACCCTACCGACATTCTTTCGGATGATCTGCAACCGGGTCTCACCCGGTAGGTCGACGACCACATGCACATCGGCCCCCAAAGGCGCCACGTCGACTATGACACCCTCTAGGAGATTCTGGTGTGATTCATCACTCACAACACTTTGTGCGACGTCCATGAGTTCAATATGTTCTGGTCTGAGGCATAGATCGGCACTTCCTCGCCTGTCTGTCGGCGCTGATCTCGTCCAAATCTCCATTCCATTGGAAGCAACATAGGAGCTACAGCCGCCACTTAATCGACCAACGCTAGCTGCGTAAAACCAATTCGATCTGCCAACGAATTCAGCTACAAACTTATCTGCGGGCGTTTTGTAGATTTCTATCGGAGAGCCGCGCTGAATCACCTTTCCCGCATGCATGACAACGACTTCGTCGCCGAGGCTAAGAGCCTCCTCCTGATCGTGCGTGACGACAATAGTGGTCGCTCCTACTGATCTGAGAATTTCCTTAAGCTCGATACGCAACTCCAGGCGAAGCTTGGCATCAAGTGCGGATAGAGGCTCGTCCAGCAGGACGATTTGGGGGTCAGTTGCCAGCGCCCGGGCAAGCGCTACGCGCTGCTGTTGTCCACCGCTTAGCTGGCCAGGATATCTGGCCTCCATACCGACCATGCGTACAAGTGATAGCATCTGCTGGACTCGAGTAGGTATCATCGGCTTCGGTGTTCCGCGGTACCGCAGTCCGTAGGCGACATTCTGCTCCACCGTCATGTGTGGGAAAAGTGCGTAATCCTGGAACAGAAGCCCAACATTGCGTTCGTAGGGCTTCAGATGGTCAACGTTTTCGCCTGCGATTGCCACAGTGCCGCTGTTCGGCGCCGTAAACCCGGCTATCATACGTAGCGTGGTCGATTTCCCGCACCCACTCGGCCCCAAGAGAGAAAGAATCTTTCCTTGTTCTATTTCCAAGCAGACGCCATCAACAGCCACAAATTGACCGTATTTCTTGGTGACGTCTTTCAATTCAAGAACATTCATTGAGTCAAGCCCTATAGATGCCATGGCCGATAACCCGCTCGAGACCAAACAAGCGATCGAGCACAATCAAAATGACGACAGTTAGCCCCATCAGAAAGACGGCGGCCGCAGCGAGAGTGAGATCGAAGTTCGACCTCATAAGACCTACGAGAGCGACGGGAAGCGGATACGTATTGAAGTCGCTCAGGAAGAGGCTGATCGTTAAATCGTCCATGGAGAATGCGAAGGCAAAGATCGCACCAGCGGCGATACTATTCTTAGCGAGCGGCAAGGTTATCGTGAAGAACGCTTGGCGTTCATGGGCGCCAAGGCTCAATGCAGCTTCACGCAGCGTGGCACTTATGCCAGTCAGCCCAATCAGTGTCATTCTGATCGTAAAGGGAATTGTGATGATAAGGTGGCCAGCGAGCATTTTAAGAAATGTCGGCAGCACGTTCACTGCCGAAAATGCCACCAGCAATGCAAACCCAATGATAACTCCTGGCAGCACTAGAGGCGATAGGAAGGCCGTCGTGATAGGATCCCGCCATTGCGCAGACATTCGACTGATCGCCAGCGCGGCCAAGGCGCCAATCGTGGTCGCGACGGCGGTCGCCGCGGTCGCCAGCAACAGGCTCGTGTGGAGTCCCGACCAGAGATAGCCATTTTGGACGAACTTAGTGTACCATTTTATCGACAGACTTGGGGGGGGGAATTGACCAAGATAGTCACGCGAGTCAAATGACATGATCACGGTCATCATCACTGGGAGCAGCAAAAACACTGCCGTCACCGCGATTACTGCCTTTAGGAGTACCCCAAGACCGGCGTCTGCGTTTCGCTTGCTGAGCATTCTTATGTCCTATCAAAGAACGTTGCAATTTTAGAGATAATAAAAATCGTTAGAAGCGATAGTATCATCATGATAATCGATATTGCAGCCCCGCTGGGATAGTTCGATACTTCACTGAAGCGACTGTAGATAATGTTTGAAATAAACTGCACCCTCCCTCGCCCCAGGATCCAAGGTATGGCGAAAGCGCTTACGCCAAATGTCATTGAAACCAAAAATGCAGACACGATTCCCTTAATGCACAACGGGATAGTTACTGAAAGATGTGACTCTATTGCCGATGCGCCAAGAGACTGCGCCGCTTCAGTCAAGCGAGGATTGAGATTCAGTATCGCGCCTATCATGATCAGGATCGATATCGGGATTGCATAGTGGAGCAATCCGACGATGATGATGATGTTAATATATGCACTGCCATTCATGTTGACGCCAAAAAAGGACGTGAACGGGGCGAGTATCCCGACAGAACCAAACGTCAATTCAATCGCATAGATCCGAACCAATGCGCTCAAGAACATTAGCCCGATGAGAGCTGAGATCCAGACCTTCCGCGCACTCGCAGATGCATTCTTCGCAATATAATAGGCGACCGGAAACGCTATGATGATAGCGATCACGGACGCGAAGAAAGCCAAGACGTAGGTTTGGCCAAAGTACCTCGCATAGACCGGGCCGAAGAATTCCGTATAATTCTTAATGGTAAGCGGAGCTCCCGCCACGGCCCCGATACGGCCTGGCGTGAATGTGCGAAAGCTCTCCGCAATGACTGTCAATAGCGGCAGCAGAAGGAAGAGAAGAAATACTGCTGCCGCCGGAAGCAGCAGCAGTAACTGGGATTTAGAATGTCTCATTTTGACCTCTGGCCGGAGCGCTTGCTGCCCGGCTTTCCGCTAGAGTAGAGGCTGAATTTCTTGCTCCCAGCGCTTCATCCAAGAATCTGACTGTTCGGAGACATACGACCAATCCGGAACGTAGGCGTACTTATTCATTTCCTCGTTGTTGAATAGGAACTGTTTGGCCACGTCAGGGACCGCCGCCTTGACACTGGCAGGTATAGTTCCCACAAGTTGATTGTATTCGGCGGTGATATCCGGGCTAATGAGAAAGTTCACCAACTTGAACGCGGCGTCAGTATTGCCACCTTTCAGCACACACCAGCCTTCCTGCAGGTAGAACGTTCTGAATCCTGTTGTTGTTGGGTCCATTCTGTTCAGCAATCGCATTTTGAAGTTACGATTCAACTCTGTATAGGTGTTGTTTGAATTGAACGTTATACTGGTTTCTCCGGAGCTAATGGAATTAGATACGTCAATATCTGCGTTTGCGATTCGACCAATGTTGCCGCTTCGAGCCAACTCCTTCATGAAGTTCCATGCCGGCTCCATATTCTTCTCGTCGCCTCCTTTGGCAAGCGCCAACGAGACCATCTGGACGTTCTGATTCAGTGTGGGGATAGGAAAGCAGATCTTGCCCTTCAGACGGGGGTCTAAAAGGTCGTCAAGCTTAGCAATTTCGAAGGGAGTGGTATCTTCCCGATAGAACCACGAAAGGCCGGTAACCGTACGTGGGATATTTATGATGTTTCCGGCGCCATCCTTGACGAGCAACTTTTCTGGAATATCGGCGAGGTTCGGAACCTTTTCCAAGGTAACCGGCTCCGCCCAGCCCTCACGGGCGACTGTTTGCCACGATACATCCCATCCCGTGAGAAGATCTATGCCGGGGTTTGGCCACATAGCCTTGATCTTCGGCAGAATGGCGGCGGAACCACCTGTATGCAGTATCCAATTGACATTAATGTCCGATTGTTTGGCGACAACTGTCTTCATCGCTTCGAAGTAGTTTCCGCCCCATTCAACCACGGTGATCGTCTCGGCAGCTCGCGCCCCGGCTAGTCGCGCGAGGGAGAGACCAACACCAGCTGCTCCAACCGTAGCTGCACTCTTTAGAAGATTTCGGCGTGATACTGTGAACATGATCATTCTCCCCATTGTTAGTTTTCCGGCAAGCTATGCTCTAGGCTCGACCGCGTATTTTGACGCGCTCACCTACCTCAGGCGACGGACGCCAAGGTCATTCGGCAGAGGGTCGTAATGTCGTAGACAGGTAGGCCCGTCATTCGGTGAACCGCCGGCGCCGTCAACGGCATTGCCGTGCACTCGAAAAGAAACGCCTTAATATCTGGATGTGAACCGAGGAGTCGCTCGCTGCATTCCAAGACATCTTTTTCTATATCCGCCATATCCGTCGGCGGCGGTGGTCGCATATTCTCATTTCGCACGAGTACGCTATCTTCAATCCCTCCGATGACCACCCTGGCCCGTGCAAAGGGATCGGCGATCCCGAGCATATCTTCGCTCAAGTGCTTCGGCTGGGCGACCAGAACGGCGAGCTTAGCGGCGGCCGGCAATTGGCCGAGTAGCGCCGGCAGAAGCAGCAGGCTCGAAGACACCACGGGGACATTCACGGCCGCCGCCACGGCGGCTTGGTGTCGGATAAAGTAGCCACAGTTGGCGCTTATTGCCACCGCGCCTCGCTCGACTAGGCGCTTCGCTGCGGCCACGCAGGCTGACTCCAGCTCGGGCGCGCCAGGGACAACGAGGTCAACCCATGCACCCACAACCGTTTCCGAAATGACGGGAAAATCGTAGGTGGCCGAACTCATCAAGGAGCCGCGTGGTGGCGCTGACGGCATGGCGTCCGCGGCCTTCCCGCGTTCCAGATTGAGAATTCCTAGAGAGCGTTCGGGTTGCGGCGCCATTCAGGACTCCGTTCGCGTTGGTATGTTGTCACTTCCGAAAGTTTATTACGTCGTTACGCCGAGATCCGGCGAAAGCCAGCTGATCGACCGGCCAGCCTTTAGGTTGCCTAGGTCGCGCTAATTAAGCGATCGAAGTAGACAGCAGTCGGCTGCGGACGTCCAATTCAGTTTGCAGATTGGTGTCTTCTGGCGACGAGATGACGGCATGAGAGGTGGGCACCGCAGAGATCCCCGACCCTATGCCGCCGGATCATCGGGTGGCGGATGACCGGACGGCGCATACCAGCTTCGTGCCCTACGCGCTGGAACAGGCACTACAAAAACGACGGCCGTCCATCGGGCCAGCATCGTGCCTCATCGGACAGAGGTTCTCATAGATCAGCATTCGATACCAAGCATGTGGGCGAGGTGGGCATCGATCCCTCCGTCGGCAGGGTGGGCACTCCTACGATAATACCCTCGCCAAAACGATCAACGGCCTCCATAAGCCGAGGTGATCCCTCGACGTGGGCCGGCGTTCATTCGAGAAGGTAGAGTTCGCGAAGCTGGAATGGGTGCTCGTTCCACTTGGCCTCAAGTGCTTTGACATGCGGCCACAGGGCCATTGCCTTCTCAATAGCGTTTGTGCCTACTCCAATAAATCCTGAAGCGGCTCCGGATCTCCTTTAACGGTGATGCGCGCTCATATCAGCCCGAATTCGCCGCGAGTGAGCAACTCTCCACTTGGCTCCCGGAACAGGCTGCATCGGGGCATACCCCCGTTGGAGACAGGCAATGGTAGCAGGCCGCTAATTGGCAGAACGCCGCGGCGTGACGCCGAGCGGATCGCAGATCCAACCATTTGTCATCGGCGACGTCAGTCGCACCATGGCGGTCCCGGAGGCGCTCCAGGCGCGCAGCTTCGACATGCTCGGCTCGTCCGTGCCCGAGGGCACGTAGCGCCTGCGCATTTCGCTCGTCGAGGTGTTAGCCTCGGCAAGCGCATCGTCATCACCGCTACAGACTCCGGGATTGGCAAGACGGTGTTTGCGGCAGAGCTCGCTGGGCTGCTCGACGGCTTCTATGGAAACGGCGAAGTTGATGAGGCACGGAAGGTTGCGAATGAGATCGTGAAAATGATCTGGGACTACCGATGTATCCCGATCGCTTCTTCTTAGCGAACCGAACCGGGCCGACCAGTACCTACAGCAGCCGCAAACCTGACTACCATGAGTCGCCAACCTCGTGAACACACGAGGGAGCGATCATTAAGTGAACTCGACACCAAGTTCCTCGCGCCGTTCGGCAGTAGATGAGCTTGCATCCTGGGCCAACCCCCACCGACACGTGTATTGTTTACCTCAGGCATGCGCGTTTCCTTCAATGGCGATGCAGCGGCCCGGCACTATCTATATCGGACGCAGATGGAATCCATCTATACTCGATAATTGGCAGGCTCGGCGGATAGGACTAATTATTTAGTAAGGCATCGATGTCTGTCGAAAATCGAGGCCTCGAATCCACCTTAAGAAAGGCTCCTCTATGACAACTCACCCACAAAGAGCCCTCGGAATAATAGGGTTGGACCTCGGGCTGGCGCCAAGTGAAATTTCGCCATGGAGTACGCAGCGGGGATCGGTTTTTAATCCGAAAACCTTCGACTTCCCAATAATCATTGAGACGGCGATCGGAGCTTGGGCGGAGAAGGTCATCCCCGGCGATCCCGCTCTCGACACAGCCTACATTGCAGCTGCCCGGCGATTAGTCGATCGCGGAGCCGTCGCAATAACCGGGGACTGCGGCTACACTATGCGCCATCAAGCGGCGGTGGCTGCGTCGGTTGCTGTACCCGTGGCGATGTCCAGTTTGCTGCTGGCGCCAACATTGCTCCGCCAACTTCCACCAGCTGCCAAACTCGCCGTCGTGGCCGCTCAGGTAAGGTATTTGAGCGAAGATCTGCTTGGGATCGATGATCCGGCCGAACGTGCGAGGATCATCATCGGCGGCATCGACGGCAGCAAGTTGGTACAGAATGAGAACATGCGACCTCCAGCACACACTGACGTCACTGACATTGAGAAAGACGTTGCTGCGTGCGTCGCGGAACTCCGCTCGGCGCATCCGGAAATTGGCGCAGTGCTGTTTGAATGTACATTATTCCCGATGGTCACGCCAGCAATCCGCCGTATTACAGGACTGCCCATTTATGACACCGAAACGCTTTATCGGATGACGTTCGCAGCCGTCGCCTAACCGCTAGTGAGGCTATCCTAATCTAAATCGTCAGGTCATGTGTGAGCTTAACGAGAAGGGCCTAGAGCACGTCCGCTGAACGCGGAGTCGGAATTTTGGGACGAGCACATCTCGGTGTGATCCCCTGACTTTGCATCAGGAGGTACGGATGGCACCAGCATTGAGCGAGGACCTTTGCTGCCGGGTTCTGGCGGCGTCGGCAGGCGGGATGTCTGAAACGATGCCGGCAGCGCTTTCCAACATTCGAAAAGTCGGAGACATAATCGTGGCGTTCGAGGATGAGCAGCACTGCCAGGCGTTGCCCGGAAGGGCTTGGTGCGGCCGGGGGCAGAACCTGCCCGGCCTGTGGTTACAAACCACTTGATCGCGATAGCGGCCGCGATATGGGCAAGGCGTCGTGCACGGCCAGGTCTCTCTACCAAAGCGCCAGCGATTGCTGGTGAAGTGACGAACGCCCATTTACCCCGTTTGATGCACAGCGATCGGCTTTCGGCGGCCTGACGGGTCATCTGGTTAGCGTTGCGGTGCCTTTTGACGAGCTTCATCGGCGCCGGGATTGATCCGTCGTGATGGCAGGCGGGGGTTTGCGGGTTGCGGTCGGCGGGTTCGTTTCGAGGCGTCAGCGCCCCGTCGGCTACGTCACGAGCCGCGGGATGCGGTCGAGCACGATGCGCAGGATGCGCTGGTCGGGGCAGGATGTCGGCAGATGCAAGCGGATCTGGGTCTTCATCTCGACCACCCGCGCGGCGATCTTGATGAGGCGCAGACGCAGCGTGTCGAATTGGGCGACGGCAAAGCTGGAACGCTTCGGCATTGCGGCGCGCAGGCCCCACATCAGCCAGTAGGCACCGGCATGCAGGAACAACCGGAACTGGTTGGCCGTCGCTCTGGCGCAGGATGTGCGATCGGCGGCGAGATGCGTCTTCCATGACTTGATGTGGTTCTCGGCCGCTCCGCGCCAGCAGTAAAGGTCCGCGTAGAGCGCCTTGGCCTTGCCACCGGCCAGATTGATGACGATGAAGCGGGTGTCAGTACCTTGGGCACTGACCTCGACGCGGGCGATGATGCGCTCGACGCGGCTCCAGCTGGCGGCGCCGTCAAAGAACTCCTTGAAGCGGCGGACCTTGTTCGTTTTCGCCGACACCTCGAAGCGCGCCAGCGTGCTGGCTTCCAGATCCGCGACATGCTTGCGCAGCGTCGTGGTGGGCGCCAGCCCGAGGATGAAGTCGACATCATTGGCGCGGCACCAGTCGATGACCGGTGGACTGCAATAATGGCCGTCGGCTCGGATCAGGATCCGTGTGTTCGGCCAGTTGCTCCGGATCGCCCGCACCAGGCGGCGCAGGTGGGGGCGGATCTCAGCGCCGCTCGGTCGCTTGGCCGGCCGAAGAACCGCACCGACGAACCGGCCGTCGCCATCGAACACCACGATCGGCTGGAAGCCGTATTCGTCGTAATGGGCGTTGAACAGGCGCAATTGCTGGCCGTCATGCACGGCATCAAAGGTGTCGTCAATGTCGAGCACGATCCGCTTCGGCACCTGCCGGAAAGAGGCGCAATAGAGGTCGACCATCGCCCGCCCCATGGCGACCAGCTCCCGCACGCCGGGCAGGTTCTCTAGCCGGCACAGCGTCGATTGGGAGGCCAGATCCCGGTCCGACGGCAGCGCATCCTGGGCCATCTTGAAGACCGGATCGGAGCGCAGCCGGTTAGCGTCGTTGCCGTCCTCGTAGCCGGCGGCGATCATCTTCATGCGAAAGATCGGGTATTCGGCTTGAGCCTCATCTTTTGGCGGTGATGCCATCAAGGTGCTGCGCTTCGAGCTGATGATAAACGTGGTCGGTTCCTGGAACAGCCACAAGCCATCAGGAAGGAGAAGCGCAGCATGAAACATTATGTAGGATTGTAAGCGGTCAGCCGATAACGTCAGGCCTAAAGTTCCAAGGCATGAGCATTTCGATTTCGGTTGCCGGCCAGCCTTGAGCGATGCGGGTCAAGGTCTGCGAGAGCCAGTCGAGCGGATCGACGCTGTTCATTTTGCAGGTTTGCAGCAAGGTGGCTACCGTCGCCCAAGTTCGTCCACCGCGGTGGCTGCCGGCGAATAGACCTTTCGCGTGATCGTCTGGGGCCTGATTGCACGCTCGACGATATTGGAGTCGATCTCGATGCGACCGTCCATCAGAAAGCGTTCCAGCGCCTCCCGCCGGGTGAGCGCGTAGCGGATCGCCTCAGCGGTCTTGGATTTTCCGGAGACCTTGCCCAGTTCCGCTTCCCATAGATCGAAGAGGCTCGCGACAATGGCCACGGACTTTTCCTGACGGAGCGCGGCGCGGCTTCCGGCATCCTTGCCGCGAACCTCGTCCTCGACCTTCCACAATTCGGTCATGGCGATGATCGTTACCGTCGCGGCCTGTGAGACCCCGCTGATGTGCAGGTCGTAGAATTTGCGCCGCAGGTGAGCCCAGCACCCGGCGAGCCGGATTGTTTCATTGCTGCCGGTTTTGGCCCGTGCGGTGACCAGGTTGGTATAGGCCGAGTAGCCGTCAACCTGCAGGATGCCGCTGAATCCAGCGAGATGACGCGCCACGCAATCCGCGCCTCGGCTGTCTTCAAAACGATAGGCAACCATTGGCGGACTGGTTCCGCCATAGGGTCGATCATCCCGTGCGTAGGCCCATAGCCAGGCTTTCGTGGTTTTCCCGGAACCGGGGGCAAGGGTGGGCAAGGTCGTCTCGTCGGCGAAGACCCTTTCGCCCTCCTTGACGCACTCAAGGATGTAATCGGCGAGCATCTGCAACTCGAAGCCCAGGTGCCCCATCCACTGCGCCATCAGCGATCGGCTGAGCTCGACACCGTCACGCAGATAAATCGCCTCCTGCCGGTAAAGCGGGAGGCCGTCGGCGTATTTCGACACGGCGATGTAGGCGAGCAGCCGCTCCGTCGGCAGGCCGCTTTCAACGATGTGCGCCGGCGCCAGAGCCTGGACCACGCCGTCACGGCCCCGGAAAGCGTATTTGGGACGGCGCGTGACGATGACCCGGAACTTCGGCGGCACGACGTCCAGTCGCTCGGAGCGGTCCTCGCCGATCAGAACCTTTTCCAGCCCCTCGCAGTCGCCCGGGATTTCCGGCTCGACGACCTCCTCGATGCGTTCGAGGTGGGCAGCAAAGCCCTTGCGCGGTGAACTGACCCCCGAAAGTTGGACATTAACCTTCGGGGGTTTTCATGTCCAAACACAGCGAGAGTTTGAAGCGCACTGTTGTTGATCGTTATTTGAGTGGTGAAGAGAGCTATGCGAGCGCCGGTGCAGCCGACGGCGTAGATGCTGCGACGGTACGCAAATGGGTTGCGAGCTATCAAGCGCACGGGGTTGCCGGCCTCGCTCGCAAGCTCAGCCACTATGACGGCGAGTTCAAGCTGTCGGTTCTGCACCGGATGTGGGAGGATGGACTGTCCTGCCGACAGACGGCCGCGCTGTTCAATATCCGCAACGCCGGCTGCCTTCCGGACTGGGAGAGGCGCTACGAAGCCGGTGGGATAGAGGCGCTCGCGCCGCGCCGCAGAGGAAGGCCGCGATCGATGTCAGACCCGCCGTCGCCTGGCGAGCCGCCCGTAGCGCAGAGTGATGAGACCAAGAGCCGCGAAGAGCTGCTTGCGGAACTGAACCATCTGCGCGTGGAGAACGCCTACCTAAAAAAACTGGAGGCCTTAACGCAGGGACACGCGCCCAAAAAGCGCAAGCTGTCCAAGCGTTAAGGCTGCTCTATCCGCTCGATGGTCTGCTCAAACTGGCAGGGCTTTCCCGCAGCACGTTCTACTATCGACAGAAGGCGTCCCGCGTCGACCGCCATGCTGGTCTCAAGGAGAAGATCAGAGCCGTCTTCGACAGCCACAAGGGCCGCTACGGTTATCGCCGGGTGGCTGCTGCACTGCGCCGGCTCGGTCATGTCGTCAATCACAAGGCGGTGCAGTGTCGGATGGTGGAGATGGGATTGAAGTCGAAGGACGGCTCCCGATCTCATTCAACGCCAGTTCAACGCTGACAGCGCCAACCATAAATGGGTGACCGATGTGACGGAGTTCAACCTGGCGGGCGACAAACTCTATCTCTCACCGGTCATGGACCTTTATAATGGCGAGATCATCGCCTTCGAGACCGCAAGGCGACCACTCTTCAAGCTGGTGGAAAATATGCTCGCCAGAGCGCTGGACCGGCTCGACCAAACCCAACGGCCCATCCTACACTCCGATCAGGGATGGCAGTATCAGACGCCTGCCCACCAGCGCAGGCTCCAGGCACGAGGCATTGCCCAGAGCATGTCACGCAAAGGCAATTGCCTCGACAACGCACCTATCGAGAGCTTCTTCGCAACACTCAAATCCGAGCTCTTCTACCCCAATACCTTCGAGAACGTTCAGAGCCTCAAGGCCAGCATCGAGGATTACATCCACTACTACAATCATGATCGCATCAAACTGAAACTGAAAGGGCTGAGCCCTGTGCAATACAGAACCCAGCCCTTAAATCTGCCGCCACCTTAAACCGTCCAACTTTAAGGGGTCAGTTCACGGACGCGGGGCGCGCTTCGGCTTGTTGCCGACCGCGCGGTCGAGTTCGCTCCGGATTTCCGAAAGCCGGTCTCGACCTCTTCGAAGGCAAAGGAGGCCTGCTCGTCGTCGATGGCCAGGCGTAGCCGCTCGGAACGCGTGCCATGTTGCGTGCGCTGTAAAACTTTCAGGATCGACGTGAGATTGGCGATCCGCTCGTTGGCGCTTTTCTCGACAGCTTTCAGCCGGGCGACCTCCGCCTCAGATGCTGCGATCCGAACTTCGGCGACTGTGATCCGGGCCTCGCTTGCAGCCTGCTCGCGAGCCATGGAAAGGATCATCGCCTTCAGCGCATCAACGTCGTCGGGAAGGGCAAGACCCGGTAGAACCATGGCAAGCAACAGAGCACAAAAACAGCCGCTTTCCCAACCGTTCCAGCCGCATGATTCATCTTGCCGCAGGCCGGTTTCAGCCCGTCGATAACGGCCGCCTGACCCTGGCCGGACGGATCTTTTTCCAGTCCAGTCCGGCCAGAAGCGCCATCAACTGGGCGTGGTCGAGACGCATGCGCGCGGCCGATATCGCAGACCAGCAGAAGCTGTGATCTTCCAGAGTCTTCGAATAAAGACAAACCCCGCTGCCGTCCCACCACACGATGAGAACCCGGTCCGCACGCTTCGAACGGAATACGTGAAGCGCCCCCGAGAACGGGTCCAGGCCGCCATCCCTGACCAGCGCCATCAAAGATGCCGCGCCCTTGCGGAAGTCGACCGGCTGGCACGACACGTAAACCACCACACCGGAAGCGATCATGCCTTGCGAACCGCGCGGATGATCCTCGCCAGGCGATCGGGATCAACATCGCCGCCGGCGCGCACCACGGCATCGCCAATGATGATTTCCACCATGTCACTGCCCATCGCTTCAAAGCGCGTGAACTTCGCCGGCTTGGTCGCTCCCTCCGTCAGTGGCGCAACCATGCCCGACGAAAGCGCCTTGCGGCGCCACGCATAGAGCTGCGAGGGGTCCAGCCCCTCGGAACGCGCAACCGCCGACACACTACCCCCTGGCGAGAACGCTTCGGCGACAACCCGTGCCTTCTCTTCGTCCGACCGATGGCGCGGCTTGCGTCGGGACGGCACAGGCTCCGCCGTCAAAATCTCGAATGTTCGATGATGGCTCATACTGTCGCTCACGGGATTCTCCGCATGATTCATGCTGAAAATGAGCGATCAACCGCCTGCACGCTAGGTGGGGATGCCTACGCGCTTACATAGGATTGGACGTCTCGGTAAAAGAAACCGCAATTTGCATCGTCGACGAAACAGGCACGGTGTGCCGCGAGATGAAGGTGCCGAGCCATCCCGAGGATCTTGCGCGGGTGCTGAAGGATCCCGCCTGGCGGTTGGAACGCGTCGGGCTCGAGGCCGGACCGCTGTCGCAATGGCTGTTCAGCGGTCTGGCCGACGCCGGCCTGCCAGTGATCTGCATCGAGACCCGGCACGTCAAGGCGTTCCTGAAGGCGCAGCCAAACAAGACCGACCGCAATGATGCGCGCGGGATCGCGCAGATGATGCGGGTCAATCTGTTCCGCCCGGTGCATGTCAAGACCCTGACGAGCCAGAAGCGTCGGGCGCTGCTGACGGCGCGTAAGCTCTTAAAGGAAAAGGCGATTGCCATCGAGAACGACATCCGCCGGCTGTTGCGCAATTTCGGCCTCAAGGTTGGCAAGGTCGGCGCGGTCAAGTTTGAGGAGCGGATCCGCGAACTCACCGACGGTATGCCCGATCTGGCTGAGATCGTTGAACTGCTGCTCGACGCGCGCCGCAAGCTGCGCCGGAATTTTGCCGCCCTTCACCGAAAGGTTCTGGCGATCGTCCGGGATGATCAGGTCTGCCGCCGGCTGATGTCGATCCCCGGTGTCGGCCCGGTCGTGTCGCTGGCCTATACCGCGACGATCGATATCCCGGCCCGCTTCCGCAGCTCGAAGGCGGTCGGGCCGATTTTGGGCCTGACGCCGGCGCTCCATGAATCGGGAGAAAGCCGCCGGGTGGGCGGAATCTCATTATGCGGCGACGCCATGATGCGCACGCTGCTCTACGAGGCTGCGCAGACCCTGCTGAAGCGGGTGACGAAATGGTCCTGGCTGAAGGCCTGGGCGATGGGCGTCGCCAGAAGGCGCGGTGAACAGAAGGCCATCGTCGCGCTCGCCCGCCGGCTGGCGGTGATCATGCATCGCGTCTGGAGCGACGGCACACAGTTCCGCTGGACCAGGACGGAAATCATGCCGGTCGCCGGCTGACCGCATCCCGACCGTCGTTAGCATGCCGCCGTGCTCGTGCCCGTCAAGGGCAAGTCGCTCTCGCGATGGCCCTGTGGGCCCACCCTTGAGGATCACTGCGCGCGGCGGCCAGCGCGAAACCAAGGTCGGGACGAGAAGATGGTCGCCAATCGGCCGAACAAAGAGATAAGGGAATGAACCAGGATCGAATTTGATAAGCATCGCACCCCGATAGACGGGGACGACATCCGTTCCACCTGCACGTGGAAAGCTGTCCTTCGCGGGACGAGGATGAGGTGAGTTCGCTGATCGGCTTAGCTCGATTGCCCCCCATCAACGGGGCGATCAAGGCGCGCGAAAGATTGTTCCACCTCATCCTTCTGAATCCCCATCAAGGGTAGGGCCAGAGCGCCGATCCCGGAGAGAAGCAAGACCCCGCGAAAGACGGGTCCAATGCCGGCGAAGCGGAAAAGATCTAGAAGGGCGCTTGACTTCAAACCGCCGAATAGAGAAGCCGATCATGTCCGCCAGGCTGTGGACGACCTGGTCCGCGCAGCGCGGATCGTCGATGCAACGCGCCAGACGGTCGGCCACACCCAGCCGCTTTTCCACTTCGGCCAGAGCCAGAACACCACTGTTGGATGACAGCATGCCGCCGTCGAAACGGGCGACCACGGACTTGCCGCCCACTGATGACAAACCGCTCAGCGGCAGCGTAAGATCGTTCATGGCGGGTGTGGTCTCCGGGAAATGATTCGGATCGGCTTAAGCAACCAAATCCTACGTCATTTCAACGGCTTGCACTACATCCGCCAACCCACCATGAATTTTCCGGGTTAAGTGTGTCGCGTTTTCGAATTCAGAGTGAACTAACCCGGAAATTCATGACGGGTTGATCTGGTTGCAGGCCTTGCTGGGTCTCGCGCCGCAGAATTGAATTCTATATTCTCGATCAAGAAGATCGCAGCCAAGCGTCCGAAGTGGAAATCAACTCGCAACTGGACACTTCTGACGCCGCTGCCACTTTACCGATTTCATCCCCGTTACGGGGAAGCGGCTGCTGTTGCCGGACGCAATCGCCATGGTAACGAGATCGCTCTGATAACCCGCCAGCCTGACGGCACGTTGGTGCAGTTGCCAATCTGGATAACGGAAGATCGGGCGGAAGCGATGATGTTGACGGAGCGTCCCCGTCTGCCACTGACGTATCTGCGTGAACTTCGTCTGGAGCTCGATGCCCGTCTAAGCTTGCTGCGCGAAGATTCCCGTCGCGAAGGAGGAGACAAGCATGAAGCATCGTCAATCCTGTTACCGCCAATTGGATCTCTTCGTGCGCAAGCCCCCACCGGTGCCGACTGGCCGCTCGGGTTCCGGCGTCATTCGTCCGGGCTTCGAGAAGCTGCTGTCAGCGGAGGCAGTGTCGGTGCTGTGTGCGCAATCGAAGTGTCGCGCTTGGCGCGCAACGGACGCGACTGGCACACGCTGATCGAATTTTGCGGCCTGGTTGGCGCGGTAATCGGCCATGAGGATGGCATCTACGAACCCCGCCATCCAAACGATCGGTTTTTGCTGGGCATGAAAGAGACAATGAGCGAGTTCGAACTGTCGCTCCTGCGGGGCCGTTCGAAGGAAGCCCTGAAGCAGAAGGCGCTCCGGGGGAGCTCTTCTTCGCGGTTGCCGTCGCCATGTGAAAATGGGCCTGACAAGCTCGAAAAGGATCCCGGTTTTCACCCGCTTTGCCGAAATGCAAAGCATCCGTCAGGTGTTCTTATCGCTTCGCAGTGACCAAATCGCGCTTCCGTACATCAACCCCAGGATCTCGGGATAGCAGCAGGTGCTGTAGCAAGCGAATCGTGCGCGGCTGACGCAAAGATCGCTCAGATTTGGTAGTCTTGCTTGTTGATCATCACGAAGGCTATTTGTCCTGGGCTGACTTTGAAAGGAACCAACGGCTGATCGCGGACAATGCCAACGGCAAATGATGGTGCGCGGCCCGGTGCGCAGGGGCGAGGCTTTGCTCGCCGGTCTCGTGATGTCTCCCGCCGGGACGTTGGTTGCGGCGACCTCGTTCAAACGGCTGACAGCAGTTCATCTGCATCTCGTTGGAAACGTTGAGGCGCCCGACCCGAGGATCATCATGAGGCACTCGACCTCGGAAAGGACCACCCGGCGATGGCAGTGCGAGATCCGGATTGACAACCACCCGCAATTGAAGGGCCGTTTGACAGTGGATGGATGACAAAGCACGGATCATCGCGGAGACGCTGGAGCCGAACGCAATCATCTCTGAAGTCGCCAGTATGGCCTCAGGCCGCGGCAGGTCTTCGCCTGGCGCCGCGAAGCCCGCAAACAGGCCGCTTCGGTGCAGCAAGATCTCTTGCCTTCGTGCCGGCGGTTGTGGCGGCGTCGGAACCTGTAGCCAGGCATCCATCGAAGCAGCGGAAACGGAAATGCTCCACCACGTTGGCCACGGCCGGCAGGAGGGGCAGGGTGAAGGCTGCCCCCGTCTTTGGCCGGACGAACGACAGTGTGCCGGCTTCCCAATCGATGTTCGGGCCAGGCTATCTCGCACAGGATCTCGCCTGCCGGCTCTTCCTCTTTCGGAGCAACACGGGACGCCGAATGGGTGGCGTGTGGCATGCGCGATTACGCGCTCCTGTTGATGATGAGCACCTACGGCCTTGGAGCGGGTGAAGCTATCCGCTTGCAGTTCGACGAAATCAGCCGTGAGAGGACCTAGGCCACGCTTGCGCCACAGGTCGATCTGCTAGAGGCGGTCCCGCGCGGCGTTGAAGCCGTTCCCCTTCGTTTTCGGTCGTGATATGCGGGATGCGCGAGCGGTCGATCTCGATTCGCGCGCGGGCTACTAGCAGGCTGTTGAAAAAGGCGCTCGCTGCAAGGCTCTGACCGTGATTCATTGGCTCCGAAGGGATTTGGAGGTGACGAGTGCGCGGCGGCGAT
>NZ_JAMYQF010000058.1:0-42698 GCF_040320745.1 Mesorhizobium sp. M0621
AGCCCAGCGCGGGCGAAACGTTCCCTAAACAAGGGAATGAAAAACATTTCAGGTCGCGCGTCTTCTCACCAGCCCAGCGCGGGCGAAACGTTCCCATCGTGGTTTGATGCGATGTGTCCATGATGCGTTGATGCCTAGTCGGAAAGCGTAGTCGATGGGCCACCGGACCCCTTCTTTCCTGAAGATAGCAGCTGCGCAAAAACTGCACCTTTAGCGAGCCCTTATCTATGCGCGCCTGGGTTGCCAACCCAGTCTTCCCCGTTGAGTATGTCACCATGTTTCGACCGTGATTTTGTTTCATGTGTCCATGATGGCTTGTTTCCATGTTAACATGGAAACAAGGAGACAACGCCGGAAGGAGGCCCCCATGATCATCTCCGCTGCCATCCCAAAGGGCGGCACTGGCAAATCGACGATGCTGCGTGCCCTCGCATCCGTCGCACTGCATCGGGGTTATTCGGTCACTCTCATCGATGGCGACCGGCGGCAGAACATGAACCGCTGGTTCCAGATGCTCGGCGAAGCTGGCAATCGTCCTGACAAACTTACGATGGTGAGCGCGATGACGCCGCAGGAGATCCTTCGCGCGGCAACCACTCACAACGGAGAACGCTCGGTCGTCTTGATCGATACGGAAGGCACCACAAATGGCAACCTCATGGCCGGGCTCTTCGCGGCCGACATTGTCGTCGTGCCGGTCTATTTTGCCCTCGACGATGTGACCGCCGCCATCCAGATCACCGACCACTACATCCCGCTGGCGGTCGAGAGCCGGGGTAGACCGCTGCCTGCGATATTCGTGCTGACCAAGCAGACCATCATCGATGGCAGGGCGCGAGCCCTGACAGAACTGCGCGCCATCATCCAGGCCAACGGGACACCGATTGCGGAACACGTCCTGCACAATCGCGTTGCCTACCGCGACCTTCAGACCGGGCAGACCCTTTACAGCCCCGAGGTGCCTGACGCGAAGGCGATTGCCGAGAGCGAAGGGGTTTTCGACGACCTTCTGCAAACCTTCATCGAAGCCACAAGGAACGCGGCATGAGTGAAGAGACCGCACCGAAACCCGGTGACGACAAGAAAGCCCGCATGATGAAGGCGATCTCCACGCAGCCGCCGGCGCTGCCCAGTATGTTCATCCCGCCGAAGGCCGAGATGTCTGGGGCCAAGGAGCAAGCTGCGCCCCAGACGCAGCAACCGACAAAGCCGTCCCCGGCAGTTGGGCCCGATTTCCGCAAGCTGATGCGGCAGGGTCAGAAAAAGGACCCCATCGCCGGAAAGAAGATTCGCGAGGAAGAGATGATCCGCTGCGGGTACTATTTGACGGCCGTGGAGCAGCGGCAGTTCAAGTTGCTGGCGATCAGCAACGGGCACAGCATGACCGAACTGCTGCGAAAGGCTGTCCAGGATTATATCCGCATACATAACCACAAACTGCCGAAGGAATAATCGGCGGTTTTGGAGTCGCTCTCGCATGCCATGGCGGTTGATGTTTGTGACTCTTTTGCAACGTGCAAAAAAAGGGCCCGCGACGGAACACTCCGTCGCGGGCCCTGAGACGTGTTGCCTACTTGGGTTGGTTGAGGTGTCTCAGCACCTCGCCGAGGATTGCGTCTCGCACCGGACGCCCGCTGGCTGCCGCTTTATCGTCGACCAGCTTTGCGGCCAGTTTGGGCGACAGCGGCATGAAGTCGTAGCCGTGTGAGATGGCTGCGCGGCGAAGATCCTCAAGCGTTTTGAACGCCCGATCGCGGGTGCCGAGCCAAAGACCGGGCTCGTCGGTTTCTTCGTGCGGGAACGCTTGCAGGAAGTAGGTCCGAAGTGGTGGATCGTAGCCGATGACAGCGTCTGGATCCGAGCGGCCCTGTCCGGTGACGGTGCCAGTGACAGTGATGGTGTAGCGGCTCATTGCAACCTCCTTTTGCCGGTGGGGAGCCGGCCCCGGAAGGGGCCGGCCGCCGATGCCTCACTGGGGGTTGTTCCAGAGGATGACCTTCTTGTTTTCCTCGCCACCCGGGGCGGGAGCGAGATTGCCGAAGATGACGCCGATCTCGGGGGCTTCCAGCTTGACCGAGAGGTACTCCTCGCCCGAACGCTGGGAGATGCGGTGCCAGCCGGCTCCGATCTCGAAGCCCGTGCGCTTGTTGACGATCCGGTAGTCGGGGGCGTCCTCGCGCGACTTGTTGGTGTTCGGGATGAGCGTGATCGGGGCGTTGACCCGGAGCGTGGCAAAGACGCCTTCCATCGAACCGTCGGCCTTGGTGGTGAGGTTTGCGATCGTGGTGGCCATGGTAGTTCTCCTTCGGTTGCATCGGGACCATTCCCGATGGCGCCAAAGGAGAGGGCCGTCCTGCTGCGGTCATCTCGGCGAAAATTCTGGAAAATTCTATTTGCCGAAAAATTGCGGGCAGGCCCTTCGCCTGCCCGCAGACAAGAAACAGAAATCGAATTTTCCTGAATATTCGCCGAGTGTACCCCCAACGGGGGTTGACCGCACAAAGCAGGCGGTCGTCTACAAAGGCGACATGAAACGGGAATGGCCCCGGATGCGACCGAAGGAAAAGAACTCAGGCCGCCATCGCTAGACCGCCGACGCAACGCTGCCGGATCGCAGGAACATGCTGCAGCCTCTCGGGTCATGTCGTCGGCATCGCCAACACATCGAACAGCAGCCCGGCGCGTGGCCGCCTTGCATGTTCGGTCTCGCGGCAGAGTGGTTTCGAGATCGGAGCCGGCTGGCAGCGGCCTTCACGCCCCTCGGGGACGATACCGCGCAGTCAGGTTGGATGACCCGGCAAGCCAGGATGTTGTTCGGCACGCTTGCACCCGCTTCAGAGGCGAGAAGCGTCAAGATGATCATCCGCACAACGCCCCGCGGCTCTGCGCGTGGACCGGTTTCGAAAGGGGCCGGCTCCGTCCGCACATACAGTGGATTAGGCGGCGCGGAGCCGGATCAACATATCGGATTGAACCCGCCGGGCTGTCGGCAGCCATCATCCTGGCAACGTTAGACGCTCCTCCGGCATCATGCGGGCTTCGGCTTGGCGGCGAATGTCCGAACCGGCATGGCGGAGCATGGCGCACCAGTCCTCCACATTGTACGTCGTTGCCATCCGGCCCCTGGCCAGATCGTAAATGACGCACGGCTTGTTTGCGATGGCGAGCCGAAGCACGTTGACGGCCGTACCGGGTGATGCGCCGTCCCAGACCATCATGCCAAAGTCGGCGCGCCGCGCCATCTCCCGGTCCTTGGCGGCGTCGTACCAAGATCCATGAGTGCCTCCAGGTGACGGGACATGGTAGGCGGCCCAGTCGCCCAGATTGTTGCGGGGTTCCTTGCCGGCATGGAAGACCCCGACATGCTCGTACTTGTAGCCCGCGAGCAGGCCCTGCGCCTCGGCATCCGCTCCCGACGCGTCGCCAACCAGCACGCCGTGCTCGGCAGCAACGATTGCGCCGATGCGAGCGATGGCAGGTTCCGGCAGCTCGAATATCTCGCGTGATCCACCTATGAATATCATCGACATGGTGACTTTCCCTTCTCTCCCGCGTCCCCCGCCCCGCGCCGGCCGCCCTCTCCCCTGGCCCTGCGCGAGGGATCGTCACCCGAAGGCCGAGACGGCAAAGCCGGCTCGGGAAGCGGCGGGACGCCGCGACGAGAGCCCGGCCGGCCGCAGGCCGGCGCGCCCGGATCCTGCAGCTGCCGGAGGCGCTACGCGCATCTGGCTAGTGGCGCTTCGCGCTGGAGCTAGTGGTCTTGTCGGCCAGCCAGAGGCTCCCGTCCTGGATCGAGCGCATGGCCGCGAAAAGAGAACGTCAATCCAGACGGCTGACGCGGCGGCCCTCGCTGCGCGCTTCGATAAAGGCGCCTGCGATCTTCATCATGAATGCCTTGCTGAAACGACCGAGGGGCTTACCGTCGGCTTCGATGTACCAGGAGCGTTCGGCAATATCGTAGTTGTATTCGTCAACCACTATCCAGCAGCGTTTGAGATCGGTCAGACCGGCGCGGCGGCACTCGATAGCGGAGACTTCCAAACCGACCCGATCGCTGGTCGGTGGCTGGGTGGTTATAGCCAGGAGCGCGAGATGGGTCAGGCCATCTCTTGCGCCGCGGACAGCGATGACCACGCAGGTCGGCCGGCTCTTGCGGCCTTCCGTTTCGCCGCGCTCGTATTGCCATGCCCAAAGATAAGGATAGGAGATCACCTGACCGGGCAGAAATCTACCGCTCATCATCGTATCCTTCCCCGCGCGCCAATCGGTCGATCTCGGCGGCGAAGAGTTCCGTGTGTTCCTCCGGCATCTCGGCGACATGGTATGCGCGGCGGGGATCGCCGCCGATGCGCATCCGTTCGTAGTGCTCGTAACTCATCAGCACGAACCGGGGTTTCCGGTGCTTGGTAAGAATAACGGGTTCGCGGCTGGCAACGTCGGTGACGTCGCCAACCTGCTTGTTGAGATCCCCCGTCGTGAACTGGCGCATGGCTAGACTCCTTGATCGATCTCCATATTATCTGGATTCGCCAGATTTGCAAGAAAACGGCGCTCACGCGCCGCCCTCCGCGAACCGCCCGACGGGGATGCCGAGCCGACGGGCCTTGTCGGCAAGGTTGTCGGTAATGCCGGAGCCGGGAAAGACGATCAGGCCGTAGGGCACCACGGAGAGAAGCTGGTCGTTGCGGCGGAACGGGGCTGCCTTGGCGTGCCGGGTCCAGTCCGGCTTGAAGGCGATCTGGGTGACCTTGCGGTTCTCGGCCCAGCAGGCGGCGATGCGTTCGGCGCCGCGCGGGCTGCCTCCGTGCAGGAGCACCATGTCGGGATGCTTCTCGCGAGCCTTGTCGAGCGCATCCCAGATCCGGTCGTGATCGTTGCAGTCGAGGCCACCGGCGAAGGCAATCTTGGTGCCGGCTGGAACGAGCACCTCGGTTTCGGCGTGTCGGCGGGCGGCGAGAAAGTCGCGGCTGTCGATCACCGACGCGGTCATCGCATGGTGGCTGACCTTGGAGCCGGTGCGCGGTCGCCATGCCGATCCGGTTTGTGCCTCGTAGAGGTCGGCGGCCTCGTCGCGCATGATTTCGAGCACGTTGCGTCGCTCGATATAGCTGATGCCCTCGGCGGTCAGCCGCTCCAGCTCGACCGACTTCACCTCCGAGCCGTCCTGCTCCTGCTGACTCGAGCGCTGCGCCTCCTCGTTGCGGTCGAGACTGCGGGCGACACGCTCGGCGGCACGGTGGAAGACGTTTGCGAACGACCAGAGTAGGTCGTCGAGATCGGGTTCGAGCCTGGTGTCCCCGAGCATGCCGGCGAAGGTTTCTACGATCCCGGCGAGGCCGGCCCGGATCACCTCGTCGTCGGGAAGCGGCCGAGGATCCGGTTCGTCCTGATGCGGGCGATGGCCGTACATCTGCAGTTCGAGGATGACGCGGTCGGTCGGCGAGGAGGCGTGGGAGGGCTCGTAGGCGTCGTCGAGAGGAAGGTCGTAGGTCATGGCGGTGTCTCCGTCGGTTGTGGCCGCGCCTATCGCGGCCTGACAGCGCATCCCGGCCGCGCGCCGTGCGCGGCCGCACCGAAGGCCGGAGCGCGAGCGCAGGACGGCGAAGCCGTTGCGGCCGTGACCGGGGCGTGGCAGGGGTCGCCTCTGAGGCAGGCCGCGGGCGCGGCCTCTCCGGCGGACCGTCGCCATGCCCGCAAGGCTTCCGGTGACGCCGACCCTGCCCGCCTGCCGGCCCCGCCCGATCATTCGGGCGGCAGGAAGAGACGGGCATCCTCCGGGACGAGCTGATCGCTGAGCCATACCGCGAGATGGGCCGGGCCGAGATGGCGCAGATCGTCATTGAAATCGCCGAGCTGCGGCCGCAGCACCAGGGCGAGAATCCCTGCCTCGCCGGCGCGCTGGCTGAGACGCTCTATGCCGTGCCGGCCGGCGGCGTCGGCATCGGCTGCGATGTAGAGGCGACGGCAGCCAGGCGGGAAGATCAGGCCGGCGAGGTGATTGGCTGAGGTGGCGGCAGCCAACGGCAGCGCCGGCATCACCGTCCGGAGCGACGCCATCGTCTCGAAGCCCTCGCCGGCGGCCATTACGGGCGCACCGGACTGTTGGCCTAGCCAGATGCGGTTGCCCAGCAGGTGACCAAGCGAGCGGCGTGGATCGGCGACCGGCGCCTTGCCGACCTTGCCACTCGGGTCCAGCCCAGAGGACAGGTAAGTGCGCTGCAGGCCGGTGATACGCCCGTCGAGGCTGGTGACAGCGGCGATCAGCGCAGGCAGGGTCCGCGTCTCGCCCGTGACGAGATCCCTGTAGTAGCAGCCAGGATGGAAGCGCAGCGCGCGCTCATGCGTCGAAAGCAAAATGCCGCGACCGGCAAGGTAGCGTTCGGCCAACGTGCCGGCGATCGGATGGGACATGGCGAACAGGCGACGCGCGGCGTCGGGAGAGCCGCGTGCCGCAGCAGGTTGGCGCTGCGCGCCAGGGGGCTGGGGCAGTGGCAGCGGCATGGAGAGGAAGCGACGTGCTTCATCCGCGACTTCGCGGAAGTCGACGAGGCCGCAGCTTTCGCGGATGACATCGAGCAGATCGCCAAATTCGGAGGTCGCCTCATCGACCCACTTACCCGCAGGGCCCTTAGTGCTGGTCTTGAGGCGAACATGCATGGAGCGGCCGCGCGTGTTGCGGACATCACCCACCATCCAGTAGTTGCCGGAGCGATGGCCATTTGGGAGATATTCGCGGCACACCGCCTCGGCATGATCGCCAAGGCGGCGTGCCAGCTCGGAGGCCGAGCCGGTCATGATCGCCTCCCCTCAAGCCGCCTCGGTACGGTCGGTGACGCCAACCAGCGTATGGCGGTCGAGGAGCGCGGCGAGAATGGCGGAGCCTTCGTCGCTTGTCGGGATGAACAGCCGGAGCTTCCAGGAGATGATCTCGGAGATCAGCCCCAGCGCCTTCAGCCGGGGAACAAAAGCGTCTGTGAAGCCGATCAATTCGACACGATAGTCGTTCATGACGCGACTGCGGCGCAGGATCAGGCCATCGGCGAGTTGCAGTCCGATCCGTCCGTCGACAAGCCCGGTCCAGGCATCTTCCGGCGCGAGCTTGGGTACAACGCCGAGCCCCAGATTGCGGAACATGGTCGCGACAAGCGTCGGCGCGATGTGACGGCCGATGATGCGTTCGCCGGCATCGGTCTGGATCCGGTAGACCTGACAATCATGGTCTGGCAGCCGACGCCAGATCGGCAATAGCAAACCCGTCACGATGTGAAAGGTGCTGGTGGTGAACTCCGGGACGGCAGCGACTTCTGCCTGCCACAGATCGCAGAACAGGTTTCGGTCGGTCGGCTGCCAGTGGGTTTCGGCAAGGGCGTCGAGGCCGAAGCGCAGCTCGTCCGTCGGCCGCAGCAGGCGCACGCGATGCTCTATCGCGCCATCGTCGAGCATCAGGCTCGCCGTCGGAAGCTGTATGGCTGTACGGCTGGAGCGCGAGTTGACGAGCAGAACCGATTGGGGCTCCGCTCGTACGATGGCCAGTGCGTCGACCAGGCCGAGCGGCAGAATCCGGTCCTTGCGCGCGACGGTCAGCACATGCGACTGCGCACCCGAGACCGGGTGCGCGTAGACGGTGCGGCGATCGGTGACGACGATGCTCTCCGCCGTGATCGTCTCCAGCCCCCTGTCGTAGTTGCCGGCGGCGATGGCGCCTTCGATCTTAGCCGCCATCAGCTGCTCGAACACCTCGAACAGCAGATTCTGGGTTTCGATGCGCAGCGCCAGCAGGCGATTGAGCCAGGTCGTGATCGGCGGCAGTTCGTCGCGCAGCCCGCCCTCGTCGGTCGTCAGCGACAGCCCGGTGACGGTCTCGAAGGTCGTGAGCGAACAACCTTCGATCCTGCCCTGATGCAGCAGCATGTAGAATTGGCGAAGTGCGGCCCGTGCATAGGGGCTTTCGAGATTGTCCTCGGCACGGAATAGCCCTGCCCCGCCGGTCTGGCGCTGGCCGCGCGTGATCGCACCCAGTGTGTCGAGCCGCCTGGCGATCGTCGACAGGAAGCGTTTGCCGGCCTTCACATTGGCGGCCATGGGCCGGAACAGCGGCGGTTGCTTCTGATTTGTGCGGTGGGTCCGTCCGAGACCCTGGATGGCGTTGTCGGCGCGCCAGCCGGCCTCGAGCAGATAGTGCTTGCGCAGCCTCTGGTTTCTGACCCCGAGATCGGCGTGGTAGGAGCGGCCTGTGCCGCCGGCGTCGGAGAAGATCAGAACGCGCTTGTCGTCATCCATGAAACTCTGGGTCTCGGCGAGATTGGCCGAGCCAGGGCGGTTTTCGACGGCCAGCCGGTCGATGCCGTCGCGGCCTGTCTTCTTGACGATACGCCGGGTGCGGCCGGTCACCTCGGCGACGGTGTCGGTGCCGAAATGGTGGATGATCTGGTCAAGGGCACTTCCGACCGGCGGCAACGACGCAAGCCGCTCGACCATCTCGTCGCGCCGCCGAACCGCCTCGCGGCACTGGACCGGGTTGCCATCTTCGTCGTGAACGGGCCGCGAATAGAGGTTCCCTTCGGCGTCCGAGTATTCCTCGAACAGTTGGGTGGGGAAGGCATGCATCAGGTACCCGCCGACGTACTCGCGCGGCGTGACGTCGACATGCAGGTCCGACCATTCCTCGGTCGGGATCTCGGCAAGGCGCCGTTCCATCAGCGCCTCGCCGGTCGAGACGATCTGCACGACCGCCGAATGACCCTCCACCCGGTCCCGCTCGATCGCGCCGATCAACGTCGGTGTCATCATCGAGGTGATGAGATGGCTGAAGAAGCGTTGCTTGGTGCTCTCGAAGGCTGAGCGCGCCGCCGACTTGGCGTTGCGGTTCAGCGTTCCGACGTCGCTGGTGATATTGGTCGCCTCGAGTGCGGCGGTCAGGTTGTTGTGGATGACCTGGAACGCGTCGGCATAGGCGTTGTAGATGCGGATTTGTTCGTCGCTTAGCTCATGCTCGAGGAGGTCGTATTCGACCCCGTCATAGGAAAGCGAACGCGCCGTATAGAGGCCGAGCGATTTGAGATCGCGGGCGAGCACTTCCATCGCCGCGACACCGCCGTCCTCGATGGCCGCGACGAACTCGGCACGGTTGGCGAATGGAAAATCTTCGCTGCCCCAGATGCCGAGACGCTGCGCATAGGCCAGGTTCTCGACGGCGGTCGCACCCGTCGCGGAAACGTAGACGATCCGGGCGTCAGGCAGTGCATGCTGGAGCCGTAGGCCCGCCTTGCCTTGTTGCGAGGGCGCGACGTCGCCTCGCTCGCTTTTGCAGCCAGCGGCGTTGGCCATGGCGTGGGCCTCGTCGAAGACGATCACGCCATCGAAAGATTTTTTGGCCCCCGACAGGTTTTCTCCGGCCCCCGTCTGGCTTTCTTTAATCCCCGTCGGGCTTTCGGCCCTTCCCGTGTCTTGTCCGATCCAATCGAGGATCTGGGCGATCCGGGATTTCTTGCCCTCCCGTTCCTGCGAGCGGAGCGTCGCGTAGGTCGTGAACAGGATGCCCTCGGCAAGGCGGATCGGTGTGCCCTGCCGATAACGTGAGAGCGGCTGGACAAGAAGTTTTTCCTGGCCAAGTGCTGCCCAATCGCGCTGGGCGTCTTCCAGCAATTTGTCGGACTTGGAAATCCAGATCGCACGGCGGCGGCCCCGCAGCCAGTTGTCAAGGATGATGCCGGCGACTTGCCGTCCCTTGCCGCAGCCGGTCCCGTCGCCCAAAAACCAGCCACGGCGGAAGCGGACAGCGTTCGCAGCGCCTTCTGGCGCGGCCGAGACGACATCGCAGGTCTCGTCAACCGTCCAGGCGCCGGTGAGATGGCCGCAATGGGCTTCACCCGCATAGACGACGCTTTCTAGCTGGGCGTCCGACAGCAGGCCCTCGTCGATGATCGCATCAGGAAGAAGCGGTCGATAGGAAGGTTTTGGCGGCGCGACGGCGGCCATTGCGGCCGACTGCACGAGCGGTGTCGGATGCGGTTTGGCGCGGGGAATGTCGATCGACTGGAGCGCGTACGGTTCGTAGATCGTGTCGGTGAGCCGGCCGCTCTGCTGCGGCATCCAGTCGCGCAGCTCATAGGCGAGCGGGACGGCAGGCGCGCTGCTTGCCATGACCCGGCGAGCGGGCTTCGCCCGCGCAGTCGGACGGACCGATCGTATGGTCTTCGGAGCAGCAGTTGAGACACCGAGGGGTGCGACTCTCGCTCCCGGTCTGGCACCCATGTGCATGGCGGCATTGCGCACGATGCCGTTGGACAACGCACCGATCGAGTTCGGAAAGCCGTCCGGTGTCCGGGGCGGCAGATCCGTGATCCAGGCGAGCAGCGTTTCGACATCCGTGGCCTTGCCGGGCGACCGGACGAAGCCGGTCGGGTCGGCGGCCGGTACCTTGTCGATAATTGTCAGGCGGGTCTCAGTGGTAGTGCCATGGCGGGCGTAGACACGGCCGTCGATCGCCGCGGTGAAGGTGACGGTGCCCTGCTGCTGCAACCGTTCGAAGGCGAGCCGCCATTTGGGATTTTCCGGAGACAGCCCGGTGCCCGTGATGGCGACCAGGCGTCCACCCGGACGCAGGCGTGCGAATGCGGAGGAGAGATGCCGCCATGCCGCGTCAGTGACGTGGCCATCGACATAGGCGCCGACGCTGAAGGGCGGATTCATCAAGACGACGGACGGCTTGATCGCAGCATCGAGATGATCGTCGATATGGGCGGCGTCGTGCCGCGAGACGGGGACCCTTGGAAACAGCAGGCCGAGCAGATCGGCCCGCGTGGCGGCAAGCTCGTTGAGGGCGATCGATGCGCGCGCCATCTCCGCATGGACGGCCAGCAGGCCCGTGCCGGCCGAGGGTTCGAGAACGAGGTCGCAAGTTGCGATCGCCGCGGCGTGCGCCGTGACGAAGGCCAGCGGCAAGGGCGTGGAGAGCTGCTGCATGGCCTGGCTCTCGTCGGACCGTCGCGTATGGGTGGGAAGAAGGTCAGCGATGCGCTTCATCATCGCCAGTGTTGCCTGCGGCGTGGTCGACCGGGACAGGATCGCCGGGCCGAACCGGCGCAGAAACAGCACCTGGGCGACTTCGAGCGCCTCATAGGCGTCCTTCCAGACCCAGAACCCTTGCGCATCGCTGCCGCCGAAGCTGTCGGTCATGGCAACGCGCAGTGCGGCGGTGGTGACAGGCTCGCCCTGTTCGAGGAAAGGCAGAAGCCGCATTCCCGCCTGATAGATCTGTGCCGGCGCGGCGAGGGGAGCGGCCGTCCGGGCAACGGTCGAGGTGGTCGAAACGATGTTCATGGAGATGTCCTTCGCGAGAGGGGGAGTGGCGCCCGCGCCGGCACTCTCTCCGCGCCAGCCGGGCCGCACTCCTCCCGGCTCCCCTCTGCCTCTGGCGCCGATGCACCAAAGGGGTTGCACTCAGCGCAAACCCATGGCTTGAATGCGCGGACAGGGATGCGGCGGCGACCTGGAGCTGCGGAGGTGATGCGACGATTCAGAATTGGCGGTGAGGTCTACGAGGAGGGAGCGCCTGACCTGCAGGCTGCGCTGGCGAGCGCCTATGCCCGCACCGAGCGTCCGCTATGCCTGTGCCGCGAGCCGGGCTGCCCGATGTACATCGCTCGCATCGGCGACCTTCATCTGATCAAGCGCATGCCGCTGAGCGGCGGCGGGCATGATCCGTCCTGCGATTCACATGAATCGCCTTACGAACTGTCCGGCCTGGGCGCCTTGATGGGCAGCGCAATACAGCTCGATCCGCAAAGCGGCATGGCGGCCCTCAAATTGGACTTCAGCCTGTCGAAGACAGGGAGCCGGGCAGCGTCCGTGCCTGCGGGGCAAAGTTCCGCCAGCGTAACCGCCGATCCCAGGAGGATGTCGCTGCGTGGCCTCCTTCATTATCTCTGGCACGAGGCCGAATTGACGGTCTGGACATCCCGATGGGCCGGCAAGCGACATTGGTGGAATGTCCGCTGGCATCTGCTCGAGGCTGCCGGGCAAATGACGGTGAGGGGCGGATTGCTCGCGGATCTCCTATTCGTACCCGAGCCGTTTCGCGCCGAGAACAGGCAAGCGATCGAACATCGTCGTAACGCTGCCCTTGCTGCCGCTCTACCGCCGAAATCCGGCCCACGAAAGCTACTGGTTCTGGTCGGCGAGGTGAAAGAGATTGTTCCTGCCCGCTCCGGCCAAAAACTTGTCATCAGACATTTGCCCGGCTTTCCCTTCATCATCGACCATGCATTGCACCGCCGCTTGCAGGCACGGTTCGAGAAAGAATTGTCGCTGTGGGGATCAGATTCCAGCTCACATCTGATAGCGATCGCGACCTTCGGACTGAACCCGGCCGGCCTCGCCATTGTCGAGGAGGTCGCGTTGATGGTGGTATCAGAGAACTGGATTCCTTACGAGACGGTGCCGGAAAAGCGGCTCGTCGATGCGCTTGCGCGCCTTCACGAGAAGAGCGTGAAGGGATTGCGCTACGACCTGCAAACCGACCAGCCGATCGCCAACGCTTTGCTCCAGAACAGGGATGAGCCGATCGCGCTCTTTGTCGTCCCCGCCGGTTCGGACGAAACATACGAGGCTTCGTTGCAGGACATGATCGCGAACCGACCGGAGATGGGTGCGTGGACCTGGCGGGTCGGTGACGGGGAGATGCCGGCCCTTCCATAGGCTGGGACGACATCTAGGTTTCCATCAATGTGGTGAATCGATCGGCGGCCATCGATTCAGACAATGCGTTGGACAAGGATCCCCGCTGTCTTGGACCATGACGGTATGGTGAGGGGTGACCAGCGATCGTCTTTTTCGGTGAGCATGCTGCGGGTTTGCGAAGGTCCGCGGCGTAAGCACAGTGGGCGCCTGGTCGTTCTCAGCGTTGAACTCGGCATGCCATTCGACCTGTCCGAACCCCGCGTTGCATCGGCGAGCGAAACCCTGGAGAGTTGGCTTTCGCATCGGCGTCCGTCCGGGGCGGCACTGCGGTCGATGGCTCCGGTGGGTAGCAGTGCGCCGGTATCGGCAACGATCTGGGACGCCCAAGCCGGCGGTATAGGCCGAATACGCTTCATCGCTGGGCTTGTCCGCCCGTGTCGGCTGCTTACGAAGGGTCCTCATCGTTGTCCCCTCCCCTCCTGGCGCGGCGTGCGCGAATTGCCGGCATGCGGCTGTCGATCTCGTCGTCCGACAGCTCTTCGAGCAGTTTCAGGATCGTGCCGTGGCCACCGTTGTTGACGAGAACGACGCGTTTGCCACGATGCCCCGCGGGCCAGGCGTGGGGATTGATCTCGCCGGCGATCCCCTTGAAGTCGGGATGCGTCGCGTTCCAGATCGCCTCGAGCTTTTCCTCGCGGGTCATGCTGTCGCTCGCGCCGGTCTCGTGGGCGATGATGGCGGCGCGCATCTTGTCCGGGGACTGTCGATCCGTGAGGTCGCAAAAGCCATGAAACCAGCGTTCGCGGCCCCGGATCCGGATCGCGAAGAATACGCTGGTCACGTTGCCGGCCTTGAACTCCGACATGCCGAACATGCCGGTGCGCATGAAGAGCGGCGGCAGCAAATCAAGCATGAAGTGATATTCTGACGCGTTGATCTCGAACCACTCGGCTGAATAGGGAGTGCCGGAAAGCGGATCGATGCCGGGAGCGTCTTTGTGACGGCTGAACAGTTGGAACATCTGCTCGCGGGTGGCGACGCCGTCGAGCACCTTCCTGAAGGGTGGATGTGCGGTCATGGGGTTCTCCTGAACGCAGGTCGGCCACGCGCAGCATGAATCGCGTCGTCGCAACTGCTTGTGGTGTTGTCGCTGTCGACCGGCCGCGGCCGGCGTGCACCGGCGATGATGGGGGTTGCTAGGGTTCAGGCGGCGCGTCGTTCGGAGGAACGCGAAGCGTCTCGACCAAGCCCAGTGATGGCACGGACGGCGGCGGCGAGCGCCGGGATGTCGTCGAGCATGCCGAGCGCAACGAAGTGGTTGGCCCCGCCGATGTAGTCTTTACGGCCCTTGCAGGTGCGGATCAGGATGCCGTGACCTGAGGACAAACCGAACTGGCCGAGCTGGATGTAGGCGTCGTCGTGGTGCAGGGTAATTTCACCGCAAACGGCTATGCCCGCCTTGTTTGAGCGCAGGTCATAGCTGCCCGATGGCAGGTTTAATTCAGCGGCAAGTTTCTTCAGGCGTGAACGGGCCGTGGTGTGGAAACGTCTCTTCTGCTGCTCGTCGTAGAAGCAGCTTCTGTTCCAGTCGAACATGTCGATCTCCATAAAACGCAAGCGCCCGGGTCGCGATGGTGATCCTGGGCTCGAGAGTGAATTGGAACTGGATTGGGCCCGGCGGGAGTGCCGGGCCCGGTGCGAGCGTGAGGCCGGTTATTCGGCGGCCTGGAGGTGGTCGGGCTCGTCGCCGTCGGTGGTCACCGGCTCATCGGAGGACGGATCCGTATCGTCGGCGAGGAAGGCCGGCAGCTCAGCGGCATCGCCGTCGAGAGCCGCTTCCTCCGCCATGTCGCCGGCGGCCGCGTCGCCAGCATCGGCAGACCCTTCATCGACCTCGACGCGCAGCGGCTCTGGCAGCCAGTTCGATCCTTCGAGAAGACGGGCGGCTTCACGGGCCATGATGTCCTTCTTCATGTGGTCGATCAGCTGCGCGGAGTCTGCGCCACGCGCTTCACGGACAGCCTGTAGAATCCGCGCCTTGGTGAGCCTCCCGAGGAACTCGACCGTGGGCGTCCAGCCCGCGTCGACCATGTCGAACTGGAGCGAGCGGCCAAGCACGTCTGCATGCTCGAGCGCCTTCGCTCGCCTGTTCCAGGGTTCGACCACCGCATTGAGGGTCAGCGAGATGCAGTGCGCGAACAGCGCCTTGCGGCTTGCTTCATCGAGGCCGAGAAGGAAGTCCCACAGGCCTTCCGCCTCATCGGGCAAATCGCGGTCCCAGGCTTCGTGGCGCTCGGCGATCTCCTTGGCCCACGATGTCTCGGCAAGACCGTCGACCTGGCTGAAGCTGCCGCTCTTCATGCTGATCTCCAGGCACGTGTTCGGCGCGAAGCGATAGAAGACCTGCAGGGCGAAGGCATGGAGTGCGGCGATGATGGCGATGTCGACGTCACCGGCGAGCGCGTTGCGCAGTGCCAGCGTCCGCTGCGCGGTCAGGTCGAAGACGAGCCGATCAGGGAGGGGCTTGATGCCATCGTCCTCGCCGTCGTCGCCCGAGGCGTCGTGCACCGGTTTGCCGTTGACGACAACACCATCGCCATCATCGTCGCCATTGGATCGGGTTTCGCCGTCGGCGCCCCCTTCCTCGCCCTCATCGACATCGCCGGTTTCGGTCCGCGGCTCGTCCTCGGACCGCACGAAGCCGGCGTCGACCTGGAGCTTGCCGTTCGCGGCAAGCGTAACGAACACACCGGCAATGGCCTTCTGGTCGGGATCGTAGCTTTGAGGACGATCATCGATCGCATCGAGCTCGGCACCTAGCTGGTCGAGCTTCGCCTCGATTGCTTCGTCGGCATCCTCGGCCTTGGCGTAGTCCGCATCCAGCTTGTCGTATTCGGCCTTCAGCGCGTCGTAGCGTTCGATCTCCTCGGCGCTGAGCTCCTGCGCCTCGGCGTAGATGCGCCGCATGCCGGAGGTGTGGCCATAGGGAAAGCTGATCGCCGCCTCGACCCACTTCCAGCCTTCGGCGCGGATTGCCTCGGCATCCACCTTCAGCCTGTCGAAGACAAGCTGCTCGAGGAGCGCGGCATCCTGGAACCAGCCGCCGGAATCCTGCTCGAACAGGTCGCGAAGGATGATACCGCCAGCCGCTTCATAAGCTTCGGCGCTGGCATACACGGCCCGACGATCATCGGCCCGCACCGCCGTCTCGGTCAGCAGGCGCCTGATGTAGTAGGGTTCCTGCGTGTGCGAGCTGGCAATCCGCTCCCAGACCTGTTCCTGGCGCGCGTGATCGTCGGAGATCGAAAACGCCATGATCTGCTCAAGACGGATTTCGTCGTTCTCGTAGAACTCGAGAAGCTTTGGCGATACCGATGCCAACCGTAGACGCTGTCTCACCGTCGCAGGCGATACGAAGAAGCGGGCGCCGATCTCGTCGGGATCGAGGCCCTGATCGCTAAGCGTCTTGAAGGCCCGAAACTGGTCGAGCGGGTGCAGGTCGGCGCGCCGCAGGTTTTCAGCAAGCGAGTCCTCCTCGGCCGAGGTCTCCTGCCCGCGGTTGACGATGCAGGGGATTGGCTCGTTCTTGGCCAGGCGCTTCTGCTTGATGAGAATGCCGAGCGCGAGATAACGCCGGCCGCCGGCGGGCACCTCGAACGTGCCGGTCTCCTCGCCCTCGCCGTCAAGCACGGGACGGACGTTCAGGCTCTGGATCAGCTTTCGCCGTCCGATGTCTTCGGCCAACTGCTCGATCGATACCCCGTCCTTGATGCGCCGGACATTCTTCTGCGACAGCATCAGCTTGTCATAGGGAATATTCTCTGCGGCGTTCATCGCAATCTTCTGAATGGCGTTCTTTGCCATGGTCAGGTTCTCCATGACGGGCGGCCCGGGGCCTCTCCCCGAACCTCCAAGCCCGTCAGAACCCTCCCCTCCCCCCTCTGCCTCCAGGCCACGCCGACCCGGCCCCGGCTCGCGGATCTCGACCCGACCGAGCCGCCCGAGGGGCCTCCTGCTTGCGTAACCGGGTTCTCCCACGAAAAGAGCGCCGTCCTCTTGGCTCGCGGAGGACCGCGCTGGAATTGATAGAGACGGCCCGGAGGCGAGGCCGGCGACGGAATTGTTCGTTGTCGGCCTCCTCAGGATCAGGCGGCGAAGTCGAGAAGCTTCTTGGCTTTGCCCTCCATGTCCAGGCGGACATCCTGATGCGGCTTGTCGCGCGCGACCCGCGTGATGCCCTGCACGAAATCAAAAATCGATTCCGGTGGTCTGCCTTCCTCCATGAGAACAGTATCGATGATCTTCGTGGTCTCGGACTTGGAGAAGCCGCGCTTGCGCAGAAAACCCTGGCGATCTTCGTCGTCTCTGGCAACGATCCGTTGCCGCGCCGTCTTGATGCCGTTGACGAACGGCATGGGCGAGGAATCGGCAAACTGGATCAGCGCCGGCTCGGCTTCCAGCGCGAAACGGGAGGCCGCGTATTTTGAGTGGCGGATGGTGATTTCCTCGAAATCTTCCACGCCCCACAGATTTCGATTCTGACACACTGCGCGCAAATAGAAGCTGGCCATCCCGAGGGTGCGGGCGCCGACTTCGGAATTCCAGCAGTAGAAGCCGCGAAAATAGAGATCCGGTTCCCCATTTGGCAGCCGCCCGGCCTCGATCGGGTTCAGATCGTCGACGAGGAACACAAAGACATCGCGATCTGACGCGTAGAGCGTCGTGGTGTCGCGGGAGATGTCGACGTGCGGATTGTAGATACCTGTCGACCAGTCGAGCACGCCGGGCACTTTCCAACGCGTGTCCCCGGTGCCGTTGCCAGCGATCCTCTGCACGGCGTCGATCAATTCTGAGTCAAATATTCTGCCGTAGTCCGGACCGGTTACCGCTCGCAGCTCGAGGCGTCCGTTCTCGATTTCCAGCGTCTTAACCTGTTCGGCGCGGTGGTTGAGGAGACCGTGCTGAAGGTTGATCGCCGCGAGCGGAGCTGGAACCTGACGAAGATAGGTGGCCGGCGCGCCTACCAGGCTGGCGAGTTGGCCAAAACTCCAATGCGTGGGGGCAACTGGGGCAGGCGCATCGGGCAGCATTAGCCTCAGGCGCTCCGGATCGTCGCGGCTGGCCTCGACGCGGATCCGCTCACTTTCGACGATGCGGGTCTTGCTGCGCACCGACCGGCTCTTCACCGAATTCTGAAGGTCGGTGAGCGACAGGTATCGCTCGTCCGCCGGCCGGTTGAACCATTCTGACGACACGCGGCCAATACGCTGGCCGCGGCTGGGGTCGACCTTGTAACCGGCACGCTCGTTGCGCTTGGGCGCAAGAATTTCCATCTGGGTCATGGGTGTTGCTCCTTGGCGGGCGCCGGGAGACTCTCTCCCGGACCTTTACCCGCCACCGCAACCCGCCCGCCCCCTTCCTCTCCGGCACCGACGCGCCACTATCAGCGACGCCATTGCGGCAGCGGCCGCGTCACGGCTGGCACCCAGGAAGGAAGGCTCGGCCTTCAGGAAAGCTCGCGCCTGGACCAAGCGCCGCTCACCTTCCGGCCGCGACAGAATTCTGCGGTGCTTTCTTGCGCAACAAGACCAGAACCCCATACGAATTCAGATAGCGGCCTGCTGAAATTGGACAGGCAACTTGTCTTGAGATTGGGCAACCGTCAGTTCTGTTCTGGCCCTAGCCACAAATGTATAAATTGACCCCACGTCATGATACGCGAAGACCGTGTCACGGTCGGAATTGAGAGTGTAATTGCATGTCGAGCAGGTTCGTCCGGCCCGTGGTGGTGCAAGTTGGCCGGCATGACCGTGAGCGCATCATATTCGATGTGAACGATGCAGCCACGATCCTGCTGCGGAGTTTCCCTCACCAGACGAACAAGCGAAAACTGGCTATGGATGCATGTCTTCAGGTTCTGCGTGGTGAAGCACAGCCGCCGGTAGCTAGACGGGCCTTCGTTGTAGCGGCCTTAGAAGCGAAAATCCTACGCAGCGACTGAGGTCCAAATTGATGGGCTTCCAAAGTGACTGGGGGAAGCTGAGCTTCACGCCCGTCGCAGCGATGACCGGGATGTGTGCAGCCGAAGCAGAACATCAAGCCCTGCCGTCGTGGAAACAACCCGACGTTCATCCGCCTGACTCGACAACGGTCAGGAAGACGGCAATATTTACCTCGATCGGAGATGGCATATGCGAAATTTGCCGAGCGACATCGATGCTGACGTTGTGATCGAAGTCAGTCGGCTTCTCGATGACGCCGAGGATCTCTCGCCTTTGCCGGTGCATGAACTGGTCAAACGAATCCGTACGACACTGCAGACCCGCCTTTCCGATCGAGCAATCGAGGAACTGGTCGTCGAGATGGCGTCGAAACGTGGTTTGCCTATGGTCTTCGACAAGCCTGCAGCATAGTCAATTCTTCCACATCAGTTTGAAATGTCGGCGACAGCCGGCAGCGAATTGCCATTGCCCTTCGAATGACCGGCAAGAATGGCAGGTCGAGAAAACGGCCATAGATCAGTTTTTCGCCTGCCGGGCTGGCGACGTTAAACCGTCGGCTCGACAGCTCTCATCATGGTTCTCATTTCACCCGGTGAAGTGGCAACGCGATACTGCACAATTCTGGCAGCGAGATCGCCCAAGCGGCGCCGGGCGTCGTCGCCTCAGTTTTCCCGTTTCTCGCGCGCAAGAAAAAGGCCGGACCAATGGTCCGGCCAGGGATGAAGGTTAAAACCTCCAGAGGGGAACGCGCCGGACGAATGGGAGGAAACATCCGACGCACCGCGCATGTAGGTCAGCAAAGGTGACACTTCAACGACATGCCGGTAGGCCACCAGACTTGATCATCTTGGTGCACTGAAGCTTGCGTGCCTGATGCGCTTGCCGAAATCACATGGCTGGTTCAGCCAGCCTTGCTCAGGTTGCCGGCCGACGATTTGCCGGTCCGCCGGTCCTGTTCTATCTCATAGTTGACCTTCTGGCCGTCAACGAGCGTCGATAGGCCAGCGCGCTCGACAGCAGAAATATGGACAAAAACGTCCTGTCCACCACTGTCAGGCTGAATGAAGCCAAAGCCCTTGGTCGCGTTGAACCACTTTACCGTTCCAGTCGCCATATAGGTGTTTCCTTGCCGCAGGTGTCTACATGTCCGTTTGGCTGGCCGCACCGGCCGCTGCCATCAGATAGGATGCAGCAAATGGCGGTAATGGCAAGCCTTTGCCCTGTCTTAAGCATTGGCGCCAAGCGGCGGTCCGCTGAATGCCGACGCCGCATCGGTAATTGACCAAGCAACACCAAGTCGCTGTTCTCACCGCTAAAGCAGCACATTCACGCCACGCCAACCCCAGCGGCCGGCCCCTGCTGCCACAGCGTGTGCAGACCTACCGAAACTCCCTCAATCAAGTCAGGGCCCGGGCGCGGATCAACGCGACGCGATGGAAAATATCATGCTGGCGTAGAGGAAGACGTCATGTGACTGGATAGCGACATAGCCCACGCCGATCTGCGAGCCGATCAGCGCGACGCGGTTGAGGAACCTGCCAGCTGTGGCGCGCTGATCAGCATAGCCAATGCGGGAGGGCGCCGGCGACGAATGCCGCAAGCTCAACCACGCCCCGAGACACGATTGTTTCCGGCGTAGGTCGAATGGCTGTTTGGCTTTGTGGGAGCATCTAAATTCGCTGACGCGAGAACTGAGACCGAGCTCTACGCCCAACCTACGTGATCCGATTTTGCGAGCTTTACAAACAGGTCAAACCAAAACCGATGCTCGGGTCCGCCTCGATCGCCAAACGTCTCGAACGCACAGTACGCGACCGACGTCGTCGGGTCTTTGCCGTATTTGTCGATCGCAGCGTCAATCGCCTCGTCCTCGGCTAAGAACTCCCATCCTGGAACTACGCTATCGTAAGTTCTCACGTTGGCCTCCTCAACCCGCCTAGGAAAGACTAATACTTGGGCGGCCCTGCGTCACCCCTGCATTTCGAGAAATCACATTAATCGTAATTGAGATCCGACCAGTTCAGCGCAGTACTATACACCGCAAGCCGCACCACTGCTTAGGCGGGACCGCCTCGAAACCAAATTTGTGCTGTGGCACTCGGCGGTCTGGCGTGGATATTGTTTACGATTATCCCTTCCTCATCGAGGTGGAGAGCAGCGGCAGCCTTTATGAGGACCGGGCCTGCTCCCACCGGGGCTTTATTGCTTTCACCGACAACCGCCACTATGAAGCAACACTTCGCCGACTGTCTTCAAGCCGCCCCGGAGAGTTTTCATGACAGAAGAAGCCGACAACAACACCGACGTCCTCATCGAACTCACCGCCGATGTCATCTCAGCCTATGTCTCCAACAATCCGGTCCCGGTTGGAGAGCTCCCTGCCCTGATCGGCCAAGTGCATGCAGCACTGAAAGGCACGGTCGGCAACGTTTCCGCAGAAATGCCGGAAGCGCTAAAGCCGGCGGTACCGATCAGGAAGTCGGTAACACCGGACTACATCATCTCCCTTGAGGACGGGAAGAAATTCAAGTCGCTGAAGCGCCATCTGTCGACCCACCACGGGCTGACGCCAGATGAATATCGCGCCAAATGGGGTCTGCCGGCTGATTATCCCATGGTCGCGCCGAATTACGCCGCCGCGCGCTCGGCATTAGCCAAGACAATGGGGCTCGGCCGCAAACCGAAAGAGCCGGAGCCGGCAGCACCGACGAAGCGGACCCGCAAGAAGGTCGTAGCTTGATTTCGGCAACGAGCTTCGTTTCTAAACCGCTGCAGCCATCGGCTTAATTTGCGGGGAACATAAAAAGGCGGGGCCATCCCGCCTTCCCTTTTCCAAAAAATGATTTTGTGGCTGGTATCCGCGGGCCCGGTGCCTCTTCGCCGCCGCGCCATCTGGTTAGAACGTTTTCGATACTCGATGAATTTGACGAGTTGGACGCCAAGCACACTTGCAGTCGAATATCATCTTTCCGCCGCTTTGGCCCGCAAGGTAGGAACGGTGCTCAGTTAGAAACGGGTGAAGTGACCTGAGTTCCGAAGCTTGGCTAGCAGGATGATGGCCGCTCCGCAGTGGTCACCCTTCGCTTGTTCACTCAGCGGAGACGCATACCAGGCAGCCAATTCTGCCACCAAAACGGCGGTGTCCCCGTTTACCGATGCGCATCTAAGTTGTCCGTTCTTCGCCAGCACGATTATTGCTGTGCCGGTGATGCCATACCCAATCGCGGCCATACGCTGAACGCAGCTGTCGCCGTCGACACGAACATCGAAAAGAACTGATCCTGCGGTTTTGTCCGCAGCGTCAGCCACACGATCACAGAATGGCCGATGCAGGCCTTCGATGTTGCCGAGTGACTGCTCAAACAACGCCAGTTCAACATGCTCCGCCACCATGGCCGCGAAAATGCGCGCCGGCTGGCACAATCGGCAATAGGCCAGGTCTGACTATCCACACACCAACCGCCCCCATCGTTCCACGTTGCCATTTATGCGACTTTCGAAGCACATATCATGAACATGGGATGACGGGGTATTGGGTTCAAATTCGCCGCCGGGGGTGAGCTTCGCGCCTAATGTCGGTCATAGAGTTCAGTTTTGCGGTTACCTGAAAGCCGACATTTCGACGACAGCACATCCCGAAGATTGTCAGTTGTGTAGATCGCTAGCTTGACCGCTGTCATCCGCATTGGCAAACAAGCGTCATCAACAGTGCTGTGTTTGTGCAGTCCCGGCTCTCAATCGATGTCACTTACAAGGTGCAGATATGACGCAGGCCGGCGGACCCGCTGCGATAAACGGCTTTCTCTATCAAATCATTCAACACCTTGGCTGGCTGGCTGATGTCACGCTTTCTGGAAACCTGGTCGGCCGCGAGATCAAGGATGCATGTCTTGTGTTGGAACCTCGTCGCGGTGGAGACGCGCGGGCAGAAGCAATCGGTCTCTACCTCGTTGAACAATACAAAACTCGGGAGGATGGCACATGGCCTCTTGCTGGCATTGAATCTATCCTGAGCGATCTCCGCAAAGCCGTACCGCCATCGCGTCCGGCGAATGCCTGCTATCGCTTCGTGACCGATGGGCGCCCTGGCAAGCTGAACCCGTTCAACGCCTTTCTCGCCGACTTAAAGTCGGCGCCCGGACCAGATGACCTCGACGACGTCGAGAAGCTAAGTTTCGCCAAGGATCAGGCCGGTACCAACCGCGAGTTCTTCGACCACATCGCTACAGTGACACGAGCCGGGTCTCAACAACCGGCTACCGACGAAAGCGCGGTCGTGTTTCATCTCTTGTCGCATTTTGAGATGGAGTTTGGTGTCGACGGCAGCGCCCGCGCAACCGATGTGGAAAAGCTGTTACGGCGCTATGCACCCGACCTTGGTGACGAGCGCGGAATCCGAGAGCGTCTGATCGGCGTGCTTGTCGAGACATTGAGCAACGGCGAAGCTCAATTCGATGCCGCCAGGATTGATTCTATGTTCCGTTATGTGGGCCTCAATCCGGAGCGGCTGCGTAAGGCGGCGGAACTTGCCGAAACGATGAGCTCGTTAACGTGCCGCCGGCTTGCCCGATTAAAATATCGACCTGACCGCGACGTGCGTGCCATACCTGACTGGCCTGAAGACAAGGCGATATTGTTGATTGCGGGAGCAAGCGGCGCAGGAAAAACGTGGCAACTCGGACAGATGCTGGAGGCATTCGGGCAAGAGCGCCAGATCGCAACCTTGGTGCTTGCAGGCAAGACGTGTGAAGACCTTCTGACGCAGGCGGCGCGCGACGTGTGGCAAACGGGTCTTGGCGACACCTCCGAAAAATACCTTGTTGCGGTATCGCATTTCCTGCGAGAACTTCTAGGCGAGGGCTCTGCTTCCCGGTTAACCGTGGCGATCGACGACGTCCAGGATATCGACATCGCGCGCGATCTCGTTCGTCAGGATTGGGCTGATTGGGGGATGCGCCTAGTCTTAACCGTTCCGCAAGCCGTGGCACGGGCACTGGAGATGACCGATGGCGATGTCGTTCATGTGCATGCCGTTGGCGAGTTCTCGGTTGACGAACTTGATCGCCTTTTGAAGTTAAGCGGTCGAAGGTGGACGGATCTCCCGCCTGATTTGAAGGCGCTGCTGCGCAACCCGATACTGGCCGGACTCTACCTAGACCTTCCGTACGCCTCGGTGCAAAGCGCCCCACGCAGCGAATACGAGATATTCGAAGGATTCTGGGCGCGGATTGCCGCCAAGGGCCGGATCGGCGACGAAGGGATCGTAATCGCCCTCGCCGTTTCCATGATGGACGGCTCTTATCCTCTACCCCGGCCGATGTGGAATGAGATTGGACTGAATGACGACGCGGCTTTGCGGCTGGATGCCGCCGGGTGGCTTCGTGTCAGCGAAAGCGGTGATGTTGCGTTTGCTCATGATCGCCTGCTCAATTGGGCGGTAGCAAAGTCTCTCGTATGGCAATACCAGCGCAACCAATTGACCCTCCAAAGCTTGGGCGCTTTCCTCGCCAACGAGAATGAGCCTAAACGCAGAGGGCTCGGTTATGTGCCGATGGACACGCTCTGGCTGCTGGCAGCGGACGCGCAGAATTCCGAGGCCCTAGGCCAGACTGTCGCGCAAATGGAAGACAGCCGGGAATTCGGAAGCTACGGCGAGGACCTCTATGTTCAGCACTTGCCGACCCTCGGGCAGCGGGCCGTCCCAATACTTCTTGAGCGGCTGAAAGCAATCGACCACCCTGCCTCGGACGGGGGCTACCGGACCAAGTTAATCGGCAAGGCCTTCGCCAATCTCGCCCGGCAGGACAATGTCGAGTTGGGGGATGTCGTCAATTCATTGTTGCATTCATCGTCCCAAGACCCACAGGCAGTTGCCATCGCTGTGCTCACTGCCGCACCCGACATCCGTCATCTCAATCGGCTCTGGGAAATCCACCAGCAGCGCGTGGATGCCCTCGAGGACAAGACAGACGGTTCAAGGCATGATGACTACAGGGCCAGCTCCACGGCCCTGCGTGCCGGCCTCGAGCTGGACCCGGAATGGCTCCGTAAGCGCATTCATGCAGCCGATGCGGAGAAGGAGCCTGTTTCCGAGCTTGGATATCTGCTGAACGGGCTGGAGCATCCCGAGGCGCTCGCGATATGGGAGGAGACCAAGGCTGTATTGATGTCTAAAGTTGGTGCCAGTAAGCCGCGTAGCCTGCTCTATTGCATCGCGCGGTTTTTGGATCGTAGCAAACTCGACTTCGTGACCCAGCACCTATCCCAGGCAGCAGATTCTGCGAGCGGTGCGGCGCTCTATGCCTTGTCGATCCTAGATCCACAGGGCGCGATTGAACGCCTCGTCGAAGTCGAGAAGTTCGAGCGGTATCTGACCCGAAATCACTGGCTTCCGGGCGTATTGCGGGCGCAATCCGAATTGACGCAACAACATATTCGTATTCTTGCCGAAGCAGAACCGAACGCACATCGCCTGATCGAAGATCTCTTCTGGGAGCGGCCTGACGAAATGGACGAGGCAACGCTCAGGCTCATGCTTCGCGCGCTTGAAAAGGATCTGCACGACCGTCTCGATGAATCCATCGAGGGCGATCCAGGTTGGCTCTATCACTCTCTGGATCTTCTCGGACGCATCGTCTCTCCTGAGCTGCTGGCAATCCTTTCGGAGAAGGCTGGAGGCGAATTGGAGCGAATGATTGCTGCAGTCGCGTGCAGCCGCCTGCGTACCAATAGCAACTACCGTGATCGCGTTCGCGAGAGCGCGCGTCGAGTCTTGATCCTTATGAGCGGTCAGGGAATCACCACGTTGGTCAAACGGGAGCTGGAATCTGAACATTTTTGGGTTCGCCACGGTGGGCTGAATTGGGCATTCGTTCGCGCGGACGACGGCATCATTGAAAGGCTCGGCGTGATCGCTCGCCGCCCAGTCCCGCGTGATTCCAACGGAAAACTGGAATCCGATCCATATGCCGAGTTCCACCAATCGATAACAGCGCTTGCGGCCCTCGGCGCAGACGAAGTTCTGGTCGACATCTTGCAAGACAGCGGGATAGCTGAAGTGCCGACCAACCTTGCGGAGCTTCGGAGTCATCGCGGCCGGATGCCAAATGCGCTAACGGACCCAGCTCTGCGGATACTACAGAGCACAGCGCCGAGCGAAGAGCCGCTGGTGATCGCGCTGCTGATTGCTTGGTTGAGTGGTGACACGGATCTGATTCCGGCCGTGCGGTTGGTCCTCCAGCGAGCCGAGTCGGAAGGCAAGGTGGCGCTGTATGCGTGCATCGCGCTTCGGGAGCTAGGCGATCAGTCGGCTGATTTCGCGCAACTTGCCCTCCGTATGGCCCACACGGCGAAGAATGCTTGGATGGGCATAAATGCTTTGGCCGGGCTCGGCGATCGCGGCTTGGAATTGCTTGGGAACTGGCTGCAGGGTCGGGACGCTGCGACGGCCAACGGGAAGCATGACGACGAGGTGATCCGCGTCCTTTATGCCAATCCTGCGACCAGGAAGCTGAGCGTCAGCGCCGCCGTTGACCGCTGTCAGCGCGGACGGTTTCTCCGCGATGGTCCGTATGACATAGCTGCGGAAGCGGGCGAACCGTTGTTGCGCGAGCAAATCCTCGACAAGGCTTTTGCCGGGCGCTCATTCGTGACCACGGAGCCTCTCCGCGCCATAGAAGGCTTGGCAAAATTCGATGCAGCGCGAGCTGTCGACGCGATCGAACTCGCGCTGCTCTCCCATCCACAGATCGAGCGCCACCTGTGTCGTCTCCTCGTCCGGATCGCTCCCGACATCGCGGCGGAGAAGCTGATTAATGCGGCAGTCACGACCGAAAGAGACTCGCTGCGGAACGCGGCGGGGCGGGCATTGCGGCGACTCGACCCAGACACCGTTTCAGGCCTCATCGCAGCGCGAATGACCGGCACCGTCTCCGATCGCAGAGCCGCAGCCGAACTGGCGATGTGGCTGCCTATCGCAGCACTCGCGAAAGAGCTCGGCCATCTCGCCGATCACGACAGCGACAGCGAAGTCAGACATGCAGCTCTGATTGCACTTGAACGTCACCGCCAGGGAGTCAACATCCAGTCACTTCTGGGCGCTTTTCCCTCTACATCGGTCGACCGACAATGGAGCTTGCTGGTTGCTGTCGCGGAAGGTGCCGATCCGTACCTTCTTACCGACAGTGAAGACCCGCTCTGGCTAGGTAGCATTCTTTCGGACGACGTGCCGGCAGTATTTGAGCATTACGCGAATTCAGCATTGCGTCAGCGCAAGCAGAAACTGGCCTGACTAACGTTGCTGCTAGAACCTGAAAGTCTCTTAACACGGAACCATCATTCATGACTTCGGATGTCGAAACCCCGCCAGGGGCTGGCGGGACGTTCCGCTTCACAGAGGCCGAAGGGCCCAACGGCGGTGCCGGCAGGACGATCAGCTTCGCTGACGTCGATATCCAACCGCGGAGCTATGCGGAGCTCGTCGGAGCATCTCCTAATTTGCCTGTCACGATCCCGCTCGATATGTACAATGGGCAGGTCCTTCACACGGATTTCGACGGTGTCTCTCCTGGCGAGATGGTTCACGTCAATACCACTCTTCAGAGCCGTTTCACGTCGCGAGCGATCGGGCTTGTTAAAGGCGGATGGATGCCATCAGCTCTGGCGACGATCAAGTCCAACTCCATAATTCTGATCGACCGAAATGTCATGACCGAGATTGTGAGCCGGTTCGAAGGCGGCGTTAAGAAGGGCCGCGAACCGGATTTCCTCGACCTATTCGAAGACAGTCCCATCCGCGTCAATCCGTTGCTTTGCGCTCTCGAAGGCAACAGCCGTCGCATCCCCGATTCCGATGAGGCCAGGGCGCAAATTGACGAGGCGGTGAGCAAGCTGAGGCGCGCTCTGCCCAAGGCAGAAATTGTAGTGGGAGCCAAGAGTCTGGAAGGTGTGCTTGGCCTGATCGAAGACACCCGCGCAAGCTTCGGTCGAAAAAATGCCATGTTACTTGAGCTTGCGCCGGCACTCTGCGCACCGACTAGTAGCAAGCGAGTGGCGGCTTGCATTGCGAGCGTCATCGATGCAGCAGATCGGTTCGATGTACCACGCCAATCTTTGTTGGTATTCGCGATCGCAAGTTCAATTGCGGTGCCGAATGGGCGGAGCCCTGCTTTCACTTTGTTGAATTTGCGACCCGGTTACTCAAGAGAGGACGCATACAACGCACTGTCAGACTTGCGTTCGCTTGAGATCCTTATCCATATTTTTGCGCTATTTCCTCGCGAGACCGTGCAACTTTGCACGGCGGATCGCGATCTAGCGCTACTGTGGTGCGGAATTCAGGCATCTGACTTTCAGGTGATCGGTCGCGGCGTCGTCTTCGAAATCACGCCAGTCGAGGCGCTGCTTCCGCGCGGTGCCTTGGAAATCTGGCACAGCGCTGTAAGCACCAATCCAATTTCTTGAGTTCGTTAGTGATCGTGGTGCTGGCAGCGCAATACGCTGAGTTCCCGCGTACAGGGCGTATTCCACTGCCTCGGAGTACTGATGCTTGTTTTACGAAAATAGAAGCCATTTCGTCGCCGACTTCGGCACGAAATATGTGCGAGGTTATGTGCGATCTTCAGCCGTCGATCTGCTCCATCACGCACCGTTGGCAGACTAGGACGTCGGCGGGCCCGATCCCCCGGACTATCGTGTCGTCATCCGGCTGAGAGAGAAGCTGCGGAATGGCTGGGGTCGGACGCGGACACTTCACAGCTAAATCAACAAACGGCAATTTTCCGAGTCTCCGCCCTTCAATCCTGCCGTTCCGCTCGCGGCCCACTCAGTTCATTTGACAAGACCCCTGGAGTGAGTCTGAAACGGCTTCGCGCACCGGACGACGGCGGGCAAAGGGATTTCGGGCGATGACGGCGCTCATATCACCCGAATTGCGGGACTATCACTAATCTGCGTAGACTTTGTTTATGCTGAGAATCGGCTCCGAGTTACAGTTGAGCGCCACCGACCTGGTGGGCCACTTGAACTGCCTCCACCTGACGGCGCTTGACCTTCAGGTGGCGAGCGGCGCGCTTGAGAAGCCGAAGATCTGGGATCCGCTGCTCGAGATCCTGCAGCAGCGCGGCGCCGTGCATGAGGCGGCCTATGTCGATCACCTGCGTGCGTCCGGCTTTGCGGTCACGGTCATCGAGGGCAAGGGCATCGATGACGGCTCAGTGGCCAGCACGATCGAGGCGATGCGCGCCGGCGCGCAGATCGTCGTGCAGGCGGCATTGCGCGCGCCGCCCTTCACGGGCCGGGCCGACATCCTTCGGCGCGTCGAGACGCCAAGCGATCTCGGCGCCTGGTCCTATGAAGTCATCGACACCAAGCTCGCCCGCGAAACCAAGGGCGGGACGGTGCTGCAGCTCTGCCTCTATTCCGACCTCGTCGGGCAGGTGCAGGGCCTCGTGCCAGAACATGCCTACGTTGTCGCGCCCCTTACCGGCTTCGAGCCGGAGGCGTTTCGACTCAGCGACTATGCCGCCTACTACCGCAATGTCCGCGAACGCTTCGTCGCGTCCTTGAACGGAAACGGCGGCACCTATCCGGAGCCGGTCGCTCATTGCGATATCTGCCGCTGGCGCGGCCGATGCGACGACCAGCGCCACCAGGACGATCACCTGTCCCTTGTGGCCGGGATCACGGCCGTGCAGCGCGGCGAGCTCGCCGGCCACTACGTAGCAACCATGACTGCGCTGGCCGAGCTCCCCCTGCCACTGCCGTGGAAGCCGGAGCGCGGCGCCGCTTCGTCCTACAATCGCATCCGGGAGCAGGCCCGGATACAGGTCGCAGGGCGCGCGGCCGGGCAGGTGCTCCATGAAGCGCTGCCGATAGAACCGGGCTTTGGCCTGTGTCTCCTGCCGGTGCCGGACGACGGCGACATTTTCTTCGATCTAGAGGGCGACCCCTTCGTCGGCGAAGGCGGCCTTGAATATCTCTTCGGCTATGCCTTCAAGGATGCGGAGGGCGCGCTCACCTACGTCGCCGACTGGTGCCTCACGCCGGCCGATGAAAAGGCCGCCTTTGAACGCTTCGTCGATTTCGTGATCGAGCGGCGAGCGCACCATCCCGGCATGCACATTTATCATTACGCGGCCTATGAGGTGGGCGCGCTCAAACGCCTGATGGGGCGCTACGCCACGTGCGAGGAAGAGATCGACACGCTGCTGCGCGGGCAGGTCCTGGTCGATCTCTACGCGGTGGTCCGCCACGCCATCCGCGCCAGCGTCGAGAGCTATTCCATCAAGAGGCTGGAGCCGCTTTACGAATTCGAACGCGCGGTGTCGCTGCCCGATGCCAACTATGCCTTGAGCAAGGTGCAGGCCTGCCTGGAGCTCGGGGACGCGGCCGGCATCAATGCGGACGATCGTGCCGTCGTTGCGGGTTACAACCAAGATGACTGCGTCTCGACGGCGTGGCTCCGGGACTGGCTGGAGGGCCTGCGGGCTGACGCGATCGCTTCCGGCATCGAGATTCCGCGGCCAGCTCCGCCTGGAGAGGACGCTCCGCCGGATATTACAGCCTGGCAGGCGCGGATCGATGCGCTTGTGACCAAGTTGACCGATGGCATTCCGGTGGACTCCACGGAGCGCAGCGCCGAGCAGCAGGCGCTCTACGTGCTGGCCAACGTGCTCGACTGGCATCGCCGGGAAGAGAAGGCGATCTGGTGGGAATATTTCCGGCTGGCGGCGCTGTCCGCGGACGAACTGGAGGACGAGCGGGCAGGCGTCGCCGGCCTCGAGTTCGTGGATACCGTGGGTGGAACCGCCAAGGCGCCAATCCACCGCTATCAATTTCCCCCGCAGGACGCGGAGTTTCGCGGCGGCGAGGATTTGCGCAGCGTCGGCGGCGAGCGGTTCGGCAAGGTCGAGAGCGTCGACCTGGAACATCGCTTCATCGACATCAAGAAGCGGGGCGACACTGCCGGTTTTCACCCCGAAGCGATCTTTGCCCATACCTACATCGACACGGCTGTCCTGGCCGAGTCCCTGGTGCAGATCGGCGAGTACGTGGCCGACCATGGCATCGGCGGTCCCGGTGCCTACAAGCCGGCGCGCGATTTGCTGCTGCGGCGGCCGCCCGATGCCGGCGGCGCGGCGCTGCGCCAGCCGGCCGAGAGCGCGGTCGATGCGGCCTGTCGCCTCGTCCCGGCCTTGCAGGGCGTGCTCGCCATCCAGGGACCGCCGGGCGCGGGCAAGACCCATACCGGCGCCCACGCGATCCTTGCACTGGCCAGGGCCGGCCTTCGCGTCGGCGTGACCGCCAACAGCCATAAGGTCATTCGCAACCTGCTCGCGAAGGCCGCCGAGGAAGTAGCGAAGGAAGACCTCGACCTGCAGTGCCTGCACAAGGTCACGGATGCGGAAGACAATGTCCCGCACCTCACCTTCACCACGAAGAACCCCGAAGCCCTCGGCGCCTTTGCAAGCGGCTACCACGTCCTCGGCGGCACGGGGTTCCTGTGGGCCCGGCCCGATGCAGCTGGCCTCGTCGACGTGCTGTTCGTGGATGAGGCCGCGCAGATGTCGCTCGCCAACGTGCTTGCCATATCGCCGGCCGCAGCCAGCCTTGTCCTGCTTGGTGATCCACAGCAGCTTGAGCAGCCGATGCAAGGCTCGCACCCCGAGGGTACGGAGGTCTCGGCCCTCGACCACCTTCTCGGCGGACGGCAGACCATCGCCGAGGACGAGGGCCTGTTCCTCGACCAGACCTGGCGCCTCCACCCCGACATCTGCCGTTTCACCTCCGAGCTTTTCTACGAAAGCCGCCTCCTTCCCCGTCCCGGTCTCGAGAACCAGGCCATCCTGATGGCCGGCCCGCTTGGCGGCAGCGGCCTGCGCTATGTCGGGGTGCAGCACGGTGGCAACCAGAATTCCAGCCCGGAGGAGGCCGACCGCATCCGCAATATTGTGCTGGGTATCCTTGCTTCAGGCGCACGGTGGCGCGACCGCGAGGATAACGAGGCGTCGCTCACCCTAAACGACATTCTGGTTATCGCGCCCTACAACGCGCAGGTCTTTGAAATCCAGGCGCGCCTCCCGGGCGCGCGAGTAGGGACCGTTGATAAGTTCCAGGGACAGGAGGCGCCCATCGTGATCTATTCCGTCACGACCTCCAGTCATGCCGACGCTCGGCGGGGCATGGAGTTCCTCTACAGCGCGAACCGGCTCAATGTAGCCACCTCCCGCGCCAAGGCACTGTGCATTCTCGTGGCCAATCCTGACGTGTTCGAGCCGGAATGTCGGACGCCGCGTCAGATGCAGCTCGCCAATGGCTTCTGCCGCTATCTCGAAATGGCTAGCGTCGTTGATTCTAGTTTCTCGTAGCCCGGCTTCGGGAGCACAACAAAAACGCGTTGAATCTGCTCGGGGTTCGACCCATGAAATAATAGATCGGACGCGGTAATGATCGTTTGCTGATTGAAGCATGGCGCCCGGTCTTTGCTAATTTTCAGTTTTTGGCAGTCTCGCCATTGGAATAACAATTGCGGTAATCGTCGCCTTAGCATTTAGGTTTCGTAAGCATTGGCGCAAAGGAAACTTGGCTAGAGATCCCACTTTCTCCTACCCTGGTTTTCTAAAAGTCACATAAGGTTTGGTCCGGTCCAACTCCAATCCAATCGTGGGCCGGCATCTTTCTGCAAAGGCGTCATGGAAGGCGCCAGCCTCGGGGGGCGCATGAACAGTTCTTCCTATTCTAAGCCCCGTTGGCTTAGAGATCTGACCCGATTTTTGTCGCTGAAAAGCCAGTTCGTGCTTACAGGCAACATCAGGGACTTGCAGGCGTCGGAAGTCGACGAGGGTACAATCGCCGCTGTCCCTCTTTTGCATTGTCTGGAACGAGAACTGAAGGGCAGCGGCTACGAGCAAGTCATCTCGTTCCGGCCATTCTCCGGATTCAGCCTTCCAAATGGGGGAACGGACGATGAGCTGCAGGCCGCGATGGCGAAGGCGGGCCTGGGTTCGGAGAACCCATCGGGAGCTGGAATTGAACTACTCGCGGCGGTGATTGACGGGTTTGTTAGGTCCAAGGAAAAGCCAACCGCACTGATAGTTGATTTTGCATCGCGAATGGTGAACCGCAGTGATGCGCTTTCCCCAGCCGAGCACATGCTATTCTCACGCGCGCAAGTCGTGTCCCACATAGCATCAACGCGGCCCGCTGGCGAAGCCCGAAAACCGTTTTTCAACACAGTCATCTGGTTGGCAGATCGTGAAGCGGACCTCCCCGACTTTCTCACCGTAGGCAACCCGAGGATCCGTCATATCGCGATTTCGCCGCCTGACGGGATGACCCGCAAGGCTCTCGCCGGCACGCTCCTCCAGAGCCTGCCGGGCGCTCGAGAGACGCCAGTAAACGAACTCGAAATAGCAGTCGATATGTTTGTAAGCCTTACGGACGGGCTGCTGCTGATCGACATGAGCGCCATCACCCAATTGAGCAGGAATGAAGGCCTGCGGGTCTCCGAGATCGGTGATGCCGTAAGGCGATACAAGGTCGGGGTAACTGAAGACCCGTGGCGTCGCCTTGATCGAAAGAAGATCGCGGGGGCCGACGAGTTTATTGCCTCTCGCCTAAAAGGTCAGCATCACGCTGTGGTCCACATGCTCGACATTATCAAGCGAGCCGTTACCGGCATTGGGCGTACAGGTTCGGGCAACCGACCACGTGGTGTTGCTTTCCTTGCCGGTCCCACCGGGGTGGGAAAAACCGAGCTCGCAAAAACTGTGACAAGTCTGCTCTTTGGAGACGAATCCGCCTATATCCGCTTCGACATGTCAGAGTTCAGTGCCGAGCACGCCGACCAACGGCTAATCGGCGCGCCGCCTGGCTACATAGGCTATGACGTCGGCGGAGAGCTGACGAACGCCATCCGTGAGAAGCCGTTCAGTGTCGTGCTTTTCGACGAGATTGAAAAAGCTCATCCGCGAATTCTCGATAAGTTCCTTCAGATTCTCGACGATGGCGTCCTGACCTCAGGTCGCGGCGATCGTGTCTACTTCTCAGAGGCAGTCATCCTGTTCACGTCCAACCTGGGAATTTACAAGACTGATGGAGCGGGACAGAGGGTCGCAAGCGTCCAACCCGACGAGCCCTATGAGAATGTTGCAACGAAGGTTCGCGACGAGATCGAACGACACTTTAAGCTGGTCCTAAACCGGCCGGAGATTTTGAACCGCATCGGCGAAAACATCATTGTATTCGACTTTATCCGACGCCCCGTCGCGGAGCAGATTTTTGACCAAATTGTTTCCGCACTTCTCGAGAACTCCAAGTCCTTGGGATACGCCCTCGCGATAAACGAGAATGCCTACTCGGCGCTTCGCGAACTCTGTCTACACGACCTGACAAATGGCGGCCGCGGTATCAGAAACATGGTCGAGGCCCACTTGGCGAACCCTCTTTCTCGCGCTCTCTTTGACGCGGACGTAGCCGGCGGCTCGTTTGAGATCACCGACATAACGCACGGAGCCGTTACGTCGGTGACGTTGAGCCAGAGCAGCAGACTGACATGACAACGCCCCTCGCTCTATCGCGGCTCCATTTCCCGGTCACAACGCTGGGGCCCGGATCTCGGATCGGCATCTGGTTTCAAGGGTGCTCGATCCGTTGCACCGGCTGCATCTCAGCCGACACCTGGGCTCAAAAAAGGGGCATGACGACTGTCGAGCAGGCTGTGGATGCAGTTTCGCGATGGATTCCAAAAGCAAGCGGCATCACCATTTCGGGCGGAGAGCCTTTCGATCAGCCTAACGCATTGGCCACTCTGCTGCGGGCAATCCGACAGGGATCGCGATTGGATGTTCTGGTCTATTCAGGATACCCCGTCGAGGCTCTTGACCACCACCTTCGTAACATGGGCGGGCTTATCGACGCTCTCATCTCCGATCCCTATGATATCGGCTCTACCCAAATACTTGCCTTGAGGGGCAGCGACAACCAGCGGCTCCATCTTTTGACAGAATTGGGGAAGGCACGCCTTGCCTCCTTTGAACGGCCAATCCGGCCGGACGAAAGAAGGCTCGATATGATGGTCGATCCATCCGGCGAGATCTGGATGGCGGGCATTCCTGGCAAGGAAGATCTAAATCGCCTCGCCCGGCTATTGGCAAGCCAAGGGCACCGCGTCGAAACGAGCCAAGACCGATCGAATAGAACAAGCCATGATTAGATTTTGCCCCAATTGCAACACTGAGCGCCCGTTGAGCGAAATCTTCTGCCAGGGGCAACTGCCAGATGGGGCTACGTGCAACTGGGATCTTTCGTTGGTCCCGATCCGCGAACGCGGCCACGGCAAAGATACTGCGCCAAATGAGAAGTCAGCTTTGAGGCGTTGTCCGAACGGCCACGAAGTCTCGGAAGGCGATCTCATTTGCATAGTTTGCGGCGCCGAAGTCGGCGAGGCTAGCCTGGAGCGATCGTCCTTTGGAGACTCCGCGATCCCAGATACAGGACCAGTTTCGGTTCATGTACCCACGGAGATCGCGGGCTGGACGATCGAACGACGACTGCCGTCGTCGAGTGCAGTATGCGAACGGTTCGTCGTCTCGCACGGCAACAACGAGCGAACAGGCGTCTTGTCCTTATTTGCCGACGGCTCTGAGCCCGACGTTTCGGTGTACGACGCTCTCAGAACGATGCCCCATGACCACCTTCCTGAGATTTTTGAGGTGGGTCGGTGGGAAGACCGGACCTATGAGATCAGCGAGGACATCAAAGGCGGAACTCTGGAGGAGGCGAGGCCTGACGGGCAAAACCTGGAAGCTGTCCGGAGTGTCGTCTATGAGATCGGCAAAGCGCTCGGGTCATTCTCTCAATCCGGGTTAAGACATCGCGACCTCAGGGCATCCAACATCTTGGTGAGGAGCGCCGATCCGCTGGATCTTGTGGTGACAGGCTTCGGCTCGGCGAGGCTCTCTGACTACGATCTTGACGTGGTCGCCCCTCTTGAGACCACTCGCTACATGGCTCCAGAAACCATCGCCGGCGGCGTGGCATCTGCCTCCGACTGGTGGAGCCTCGGTATAATCGTACTTGAGATAGTTACGGACGGCAATTGCTTCCAAGGCGTCAACGAACAGGCGTTCCTAATCCACGTGCTGACCAACGGGGTTGAAATTCCCAACGACATTGATCCGAGCGTAAATCAGCTACTGCACGGGCTGCTTGCTCGGGATCACCGTACCAGATGGCAGTGGCAAGAAGTTCGAGCCTGGCTTGAGGGCAAGCATGTCGAATTACCTCCTGAGGCCGTGCATGGCGTAGACACGGAAGGCCATGCCGGGATCAACCTTGGCGGCAAGAGTTTTAGGAAAGCCTCCGGCTATGCCCTGGCCGCGGCACAACCCGCCAATTGGGACGAAGCACGAAATCAAGCTGCGCGTGGAGTGATCGCCGCGTGGGCTGAAGACGCTGGCCTCGATCCCTCCATGCAGTCCGCGATCCGACGTCTTGGTCACCTCGAGGGACTTTCTGAGGATCTTAGGCTGGCGATGGCGCTCAAGGTGCTTCACCCGGCGATGCCGCTTGTTGTCAAAGGCAATATCGTCACGCCCGGTTGGCTTCTCGACCACCCCCGGGAGGGAACGGAACTCATCTTCGGCCCGGCTACCGAGTTTTTAGGCCGCCTTGGCGCAGAAGAATGGCTTCAACGTTTAAGGCTGCGGGGCGAATCAGTTCGGTCAAAGGCACAGCAATTCAGCATCGCTCTCGACGAGGAAGAGCTCCAGATCCATCTCCTGTCCACGTCGAAGGCGAGACTGGGTGCCCTGTTGGAAGACCGGCGGCGAACCCTTCCCGATACAGAGCATTCCGGCCTTGTTTCTCTAATAGAGAGGCGCCAGACGACGGAGGAGGATTTAATTCTCCTTTTGTCCGCCGAAGTGTCACAGTTCAGGTCGGTCGACGAGATCGTGGACCGGGCTCAAGAAGAAGCACGTCGAGCGGGCGTGCCACCAGTTGAGGGCGGCGAACTTCGTCAATTGCTGGGCAACTCCCGGCGCGACCTGCACAGGATGATAGACGAACGTCTCGAAGGCTTCGCCAGATGCGGGATCGAGCGCGTCGACGAATGGGCGGACCGCTTCCGCCTCGATCGCCGAATAGCAATTGAGAGGGCGATCGTGCTCCTCTCGGTTGCCTCGCAAAACTGGAAGGAACCCCCAAAGCAGGCTTACGTCGCGACGCTGCTCGACTATTTCTCGAAGAAAGTGACCGGCAGCATTCTGCGAGGGCCACTGACGCGGATGGTTATCGGGAAGACGACGCCGCGAGTGGACATCGTCGAACTCGGAACCGAGAGAAGGCCGGCGGCAGCCCTACTAGATCATCTGCTGGCCAGAACCGAGAGAGCCGAGGAACTGGATCCGGCAGCCTTCGCGGTATCAGAGACGCTTGAGCGGAGACTGCGCGCGCTGCATTCCCATGCGACGCTCTACAAGCGAGACACTGGAATAGACGGGCTTTATCTTGGCTTTCCGTTTTTGCTTCATCGCGATGATCGGACCAAGACGAAGATAGCGCCAATCCTCCTGTGGCCGGTCAAGGTCATCCCTGAGGTCGGCAATCGCGGCCATGCATCGGTTGTCTTCGATCGCGACCGGGAGGAGGTTCGCCTCAATCCCGCTTTCGAGGGGATGATCGGCATAGATGCAGCACGCCGTTGGCAAGACGCTGCAAAGGATCTCCTCGGTCGAGCTACCCTGACTGCCTCCGACGTCGTTGATGGCTTTGGCAACCTCGCTGATCCCACAGGCAGAACGCTGGACCGACTGCCGAATAAGGATGCACAAGCGGATTTCGGCAGACCGCTGATCTCTTGCTCTGCTGTTTTTTTCCACCTTGCCTACATGGGGCAGGCGATAGCTGAAGATCTGCGACAACTGAAGAGTAAGGATCTAAGTGGCAGTGGACTGGAAACAGCTCTGAAGGTCACTGAAACGGAACCCAATCTGACGACCCGGGCTACCATTCCTGAAGTGGATAGGTATTTCACTGTTGACAGTGATCCCTCACAGGAGGCGGCAGTTCTGGAAGCCCGTAATGCTCCTGGCCTGCTGATCGAAGGGCCGCCCGGAACGGGGAAAAGCCAAACGATTGTTAACATGGTCGCGGATGCGATCGGCAGAAAGAAGAGCCTGCTGGTCATCTGCCAGAAGCAGGCTGCCCTTGAGGTCGTAAAGAAGAGGCTCGTGGCCGAGGGGCTAGATGGCCGCCTTGTTATGGTCACGGACATGAACGGCGACCGCGAGCCGATGCTCAAGGCAATCCGAGACCAGCTAGAAAGCCGGCGCGGTGCATTTGCCGGCCAGGCGTGGCGTCGCGATCGCCAGAGCTTGGCTCAACGCATTGAATCCGTCGAAGGTGAACTCGACAAGCATCACCTGGCGCTGCATGCAGAGGATGAGCAAACTGGACTCACCTACCGCGCTATCCTCGGAGAGCTGATAAAAATAGAGCAGGGACACGCCCCGTTGAATATCCCTGCGCTGCGCAGGTTTCTCTCGGCCCTGGTGCCGGCGGAGGTTTCTGCGCTCGAAGAGACGTGCGGGCCACATGTGCGTTACTGGCTACCCGCTGACTTCGAAGACAATCCCCTTGCAGTGCTCAAAATCTTCAACCCTGATCCGGCCAATGTTGAGGCGTTCAAAGAAGACCTGATTGCGTTCGTACGGAGTGAGACAGCGCGTATCAGTGTTCTCGCTCGCACCGCCAATGCGTCCCCAATGGCAGAGCCAGAGCCCTACCGAAGCTGGCACACGGCGCACGACGCGGAATTTCTCGGGCTCACAGAAGAACGGCGGAGCGAACTCGTTCGGTGGCATGACCTTTTCAGCCGGAATTCGGACGGGTTGAGCCCAGCTTTGCAGCTCGTTAAGCGACTCGAGCAACTGGCCGAAAAGCTTGTGGCGATCGGAGGGCCGCCCCCACCGGTTGGATATGTCAAACGGGCAGTCACTTTTTCCGATGCAGAGCTCTCGGGTTCGATCGACCTTGCCACTTCCGTTACCGCGGAGCCGTCTTCGCTGGGCCGATTAAATCCGTTCCGCTGGATGCGAGCTAGAAAACTACGGGCGCTTCTCACGGATCTCGCGCTAAACCCCGACGAGCCGCGCACATTCCTTGAGGCAACTCTTTGGGAGCGCAGCCTGAGACCGATTAGGCGAGAACTTGTGTCCGCGCTCGGCGAGATCCAAGAGCAAGCTACCGTGCTATCGGAACTGGACCCTACGCATCTCGCTCGGTTAGCGACCGATCGAGCATTGTCCGTTTCCAAAGGGCAGGAACTTGCCGATATTGCCCGGGCGTATCCGGAGCCGGCCAGGATGGAAGCCACTCTCAAGGCGGGAACGTTGTCCGCCTTCGAGGGTCTAAGGGATAGCATCGAACAGGCGTTCGAACGATACGAAGCGAAGCAATTCAGCCGAGCAGCCGTTAGTAATCTGGCGCAGTGGTTTGAAGAGAAATGGATCGCACATTGCGTCCACGCGGTCGAAGTCGATCAAGCAAATGCCGCTGCCATCGAGCCGATCGTGCGGACATTGGCGAAATTGGACCCCTATCAGCGGTTCAGACTGCGCCTCAGTGCATTGTCGTCAGAGGCGCTTGAAATCTTCCGGCTGCTGAGGCCGAAGTCGCACGACCTAGCGGCGATACCTCCTGAACGACTTGAGGACGAGACGCGTCGGATCATCAGGCGGGAGGCGCTTCTGGTCTGGAAGTCGCGCCTCGAAGCGGCCTATCCGGTACTCTTGTACGAGGCAGCGGAACTGAAGAGCAAGGTCCGGTCTCTATTTGAGGCGGAGCAGTCGATGCGCCGCGCAAACCGACAGATGCTGACCAACGGCATAGACTTCACCAAGGTCGCATCTGACCGGGAATGGGAGCCGATCACAAGATTGCGGGGCCAAAGGGCTCAACGACTTCGCGAGTTTATGGAGAAGGGTCCGGACCTAGGCTTAATGGAACTCCGTCCGGTCTGGCTGATGAACCCGGACGTGGCGAGCCGCGTCTTGCCGCTTCGCCGGGGATTGTTCGATATCGTCATCTATGACGAAGCCTCGCAGATGCCAGTTGAGTATGCACTTCCGACACTGTTTCGCGGGCAAGTGGTTATTGTCAGCGGCGACGAGAAGCAGATGCCCCCAACCGCCTTCTTCTCCAGCAAAGTTGAGAATGACGAAGCCGACGTTTTCGATGGCGATGAGCCAGAGGAAAATGCCACTGAAGCTGAGCGGGAAAGCTACGAGGAGACTTGGAACCGGCGAGAGATCAAAGACTGCCCAGACTTGCTCCAACTCGCCAAGGCAGTTCTGCCGACGACCACTCTACAGATCCATTATCGGTCCGAATACCGCGAACTCATAGGCTTCTCGAACGCATCCTTCTATGCAAATCGGCTCAACGTTCCAGTTAGGCATCCAGACGAAGAGATACGCAGAGCTCGCCCAATCGAGGTCGTCAAAGTCGACGGTGTATATCAGGACCAGACCAATAGAACCGAAGCCCAGAAAGTCGTCGAAGTCGTCGCAGCAATCTGGAGATCTGGCGAACGACTTCCGACCACCGGTGTTGTTACGTTCAACCGAAAACAGGCCGACCTGATCGAGGAAATGCTGGACGATGCCGCCGACAAGGATGAATGGTTTCGTGCCATTCTGGCTAAGGAACGAGATCGGGTTGAGAAGGGTGAGGACGTAGGCTTCTTCGTAAAGAACGTGGAAAACGTTCAAGGCGACGAACGCGACTACATAATCTTTTCGTCAACCTTCGGGCGAAATGCGCAAGGTAGCTTCCGTAGAAACTTCGGTGTGCTCGGGCAGAAGGGTGGGGAGCGTCGGCTAAACGTAGCCGTAACCCGCGCCAAATCTAAGATAATTATGGTGACTTCGATGCCAATTGCCGAGATATCGGACATGTTGGCGAGCCGAAGGCGCCCCTCCATTCCCCGTGACTATCTCCAAGGCTACATGGAGTACGCAACCGCTGTGTCGAGCGGCGAGTTCGAAGCCGGGCGAACACTGCTTGGGCGCATGGTCACAGAAAGAAGTGGCAACCAGAACGAGAACGACGGTGACTTCGACGGGTTCGCAAAGTCTGTTTTTGACTACGTGTCCAGCCTGGGCGTCACAGCTCACGCCGCAAACGATGGAAGCGCCTTCGGCATAGACATCGCTATCGAGAATCCTCGAACCGGGCTCTATGGCATCGGCATCGAGTGCGACGCCCCGCAGCACCGAATTCTTGCAAGCGCCCGTGCAAGGGAGATTTGGCGCCCGGCCGTTTTGCGTCGAGCAATCCCACAAGTCTATCGCGCATCTTCCCACGGCTGGTATCACACCGGTGACGAAGAGCGGCTACGGCTTAAGGCAGCTATTGAAAGTGCATTGTACAGGGAGGCGGCGGAATGAGCGGCCCGAAGGTGGTGCGAATTGTTACTCGTGAGGAACTGGTTGCAATCTGCGAAGGCCAGATCGCTGCTTTCGAGGCAATGGTTGGTTCTTGGGAACGTTTCGGTGAGAGGAATCGATGCGTCGACAAGCAAGACATTGAACAGACGCGCGATCGGGTGAGGGCGATGCGAGCCCTGCTCGCTGCCGACAATTTTGAGGAAGTGCAGAAGCGAGTTCCCGCAGAAATCTCGTTCCTCAAATCCGACATGGACCGGCGCATGAATGCAGCCGCCGATTCAGCAGCCACGGCGAGGAAGCGTGCTCATCAACTCAAGCGCTCAGCAGAAACACTCGCGAGATCATTGCACGACAAAGGCCTGCCGGTGCCGGATGAGCTTTCGAATCCGTCCCGGCACTCGGACGAGGCTATTCGAAAAGCCATCAGCGCTGCATTTTACGAATTGGCTCCTGCAAGTTCAGATGGGGCCATATCCGATCGACAGCGCACGCTTGCTGATTCACTTGGTGTCGGAGAAGAACGCACGAGCCTCGCTGCCTGGCTTGAAGAGCAAAGCGCGGATTTTGTGGACGACCCTCTCGTCGCTACACTCGACCGGAAATTGGACGAACTGCGTATTTTCGATCCGGAGGCGGCTACGACCTTCGCCGCGCGCTTAGACACGGTCTCCACAGAAAGTGGCACTCGGCGCGGCCTTTTGGCCGACAGCCTCACCATAGATCTCTCGGCTGCGCGGCGTGAAGCCGTTCACAAGATTGAAATCAGGAGCCAGCTCGAGGGAGTGCGCGCGGAATTCGCTTCAATTGAAGGTCAGGTCGCGGACAGTCTCATTCTGAAGGTAGAGCAAGCGCTTGCTCCCGGGGTAACTATAGATAGATTGCAGACTACGTTGGATGAAGCAAAGCTAGCCCTTGAAACCATCAGGAATGTGCAAGCGATGTCTCTCCGAAGGCGCGCGATGCTGGAGGGGCTGGCAGAGCTGGGATACGAAGTCCGGCAAGGTATGGAGACAGCTTGGGTAGAGCACGGTCGCGTCGTGCTTCGAAGCTCGAAGTCGCCTGACTATGGCGTCGAGCTGGGTGGAAATCCTGAAAGCCTGCTCCAGATCAGGACCGTTGCATTTGATGATCCGCATCGGCTGAGTGACGTCGGACGCGATGTGAGAGCTGAAAAGGAGTTTTGCACTGACTTCGAAGCTCTGCAGAAGCTGTTAGCGGCAAATGGGGGAGGCCTCTCCATAGTTAAGGCGCTGGGGGTTGGCGCGACGCCAGTCAAGACCGTTCCATCCATCGACTCTGCGTCGCACTCGGCATTGTTAACTAGCACCCACAATTCGCGGGTTACGAAAAACTGACTTCCTAGAAACATGCCTGCGGACGAATAATGCATTTCCGCGCAAGGCAATGCTGGATAATCGCAGTGGACTTCTGGCCCGACCCGGCATTGCAATGGCGGCGGCTGGCCGGTTTGCGCCTCATGCACGAACCCGCTCCGCGGGAGGGGCGCCTCGTTCTGCGATGGCGCGATATTCATAGACCTTGAGCGGGTAGAGGCGTCGATCTG
>NZ_JAMYQF010000059.1:0-39820 GCF_040320745.1 Mesorhizobium sp. M0621
AGAGCTGGTCGCCCAATACTTGTTCGGGCGGCGAAAAATACACGCCATCGATAAGCCGCCGCCGGTCAATCCGAGCCGACCAAGAGACCGATCCTCCCTCAATCAGATGGCCTTCATATATGAATAACTTTCCCCGGACAGTCCTGCCCGCAAGGAGGGAGATTGGCAGCGTCGGCGCTCAGCCCATCCTGTTGCGTTGGAGATTGGGAAGGCCGACGTGACATTCGATCTCCCCCTTGCGGGGGTTGAGGAATGGTCCGCGAAGCGGATGGAAAGCCAATTGCTTGGCTTTCCAAATGACGAACGCCCGGCAGGGCAGAGGGGGTGTGAAGGGACGTGATTCAAAGATGTCGAGCGCTGTGCAAATATCGCAGCAAGAAGGCGGCCACACCTATCATGCCTCAGCTCCGCCCGTTTACCAGATCGCCAACGATGTCGTATTTGCCGGAAATACGCATCTTGTAGACCTCGTAATTCTCCATCACGCGCTGCACGTAACTTCTTGTTTCCGTGTAGGGAATCCGCTCGATCCAGTCGACGATCGCGTCGATGTCCTTGCCGCGCGGATCGCCGTACCGGGCCACCCACTGGCTGGCCCGGCTGGGGCCGGCATTGTAGCCGGCGAAGGTCAGCACATAGGAGCCGTTGAAGCGATCGAGCTGCTCACCTAGGAAGGCCGAACCAAGCGTCGCGTTATAGCCGGCGTCGGTGGTCAACCGTGCCTGCGAAAACTGCAATCCGGCCTTCTTCGCCAATTGCTTGGCGGTGCCCGGCATCAGCTGCAGCAGCCCGCGCGCGCCTGCGCTGGACACGGCGCCGATGTTGAATTCGCTCTCCTGGCGCGCGATCGCATAGGCCAGCGCCTTGCCTGAGCCGGAAATGTCGGCCGAATCGGGAATGACGCCGAGCGGATGCAACAGCGCACCGACATCGATGCCACGCGCGCTGGCGATCTTGCCGATTTTCAGCGCTATGAAATGGTTGCCTTGCTTTTCCGCAAGGACAGCCAGCAGCGCCAGCTCGCCCGGACTGATCAACTGCCCGGCAAGGTCGCGATAGAGCGTCTCGGCATAGCGGTCGTAGCCCGCTTCTTGCAGTCGCTTGATGGCGCTAACGGCCTCACGGCCAGCAAAATTCTGCCGGTCGGCGGCACTTGGCGAGGGGTAGACGATGTTCAGCGCCTGCCGGCCGACGCGTCCTGCGGCAAGCTGGCCGTAAAATGTTGTGCCATAGGCAGCGGCGCGTCCAAAATAGTCCTTGGCATTGCCCGGACCGCCAACTTCGGCGGCACGGCCGAGCCAGTAGTAGGCGCGTGACAGCGTCATCGGCCCTTGCGCAAGGTCGGCGATGCGAGTGAAATGGGTTGCCGCAAGCTTGGGGTCGTTCAGGCCACGCAGCGCGTACCAACCGGCGTGGAATTCAGCATCCGCCGCATTGGTGGCACTTTCGGCGGCGTGGGTGGCGACGATGCGGTAGGCCGTCTTCATGTCGCCCTGGTCGACCAGTTCGCGCGAAAGCACCCGGCGCTCGACCCACCAGGCATCCGGATCGACCAGCGCATCGCGATCGGTTGGCGCCTGCATGACAATGGCCGCGGCGCCGGAAAAATTCTGCTGTTTGCGCAGATATTCGGCCTGCGCGAAGAAATAGCCGGCCGAACGTTGTGCCGTCGGTACCACCTTCAGCAGTTTGGCTGTGTTCTTGTCGCCTCTGTCGGCCGCCGCCCAGGCGTCGGCGAGCTGCTGTGCGCCGGCGAGGCCGGCGACGCGCAGTGCGGAATTCGCGCGGTCGGCATAGAACATGCGCTCCATGCGAAAACGGTGATCGGCAGCAGGGATCAGGTTGCCGAATTCCTTGATCAGCGCCGTCTCGTCCTTGGCCTCCAGAATCGCGGTGCGCCAGAACGGCGACAGCACCGAACGCGCAGCCTTGACGTCGCCGGACGCCACATAGGCGCGGGCAAGCACCATCACGCCTTCGAATGTCTGCGGCTGGCTGCCGTCGAATGCCGCAACGACGATGTTGGGAGTAGGATTCTCGCGATAGAGCGCGCGCTCGCTGTTCTTGCGCAGGGCGACGGTGCCCGGCCAGTTGGGCAGCATCTTCGCCGCGGCGGCAATGTCGCCGCTCGGAACCTTGTCGCCGCCGTAGAGCGCGATCGCCCAGGCGAGGATGTGCTGGTCGAGCGAATGGGCGGGAAGGGCATCGCGCACGGCACGGGCGCCGGGACTGTCGCCGGCCGCCAGCTCGTCCAGTCCACTCTTCAACAGAGCGACGCTGGGTGAGGTATCCTGTTGCGCCTTGTCCTGCAGGCCGGGCACCGCGATATCCGAGCCTGGCATCGGTATGGCCGAAGTGACCTGCACATCGACGCTACCGCCGGTCGCCATGCCCGGCATCAGCGCGAGCGTGGCGCCAAGCAGTGCGAAGAGGTGAGGCCGACTGCCCGGCATGATCCTTACGTCTTTCCCTATCCAGGCATTCTATCAGCAGGCCGAGAAGCTTCGAAGCCTAAACTTAGGTCGTGAAGAGCCCGTAAACAAAGAGTTAGCGAGGTCGTTCGAATTGCGCTTGCTGGCACCATGGCAATGCTTGCCGCGCAACAATGTCGAGACTATGGTGCGCCGCTTCGCTTTCGGCTAGAAGGCGCGCACGACAAAACACCGATGCATGTCGCCCAAAAAGTGGGTACCGGTTTTGGGGCGACGACTTGCATAAACAAAGAAGTCCCAAGGAGTTGGACGATATGCTGAGAGGCTCGCTTACTGCGCTCGTGACACCGTTCGAAAAGAGCGGGCGTTTCGACGAGAAAGCCTTTCGCGCGTTCGTCGAATGGCAACTCGCCGAGGGCACGACGGGACTGGTTCCCGTGGGCACGACCGGCGAGTCGCCGACGCTGTCGCACGACGAGCATCGCCAAGTCGTCAAGGTCTGCATCGAGGTTGCCAAGGGACGCGTTCCAGTCGTCGCCGGCGCCGGTTCCAACAACACCGAGGAAGCCGTTGGCCTCGTGCAGTATGCCGAGAAGGCCGGCGCTGATGCTGCCCTGGTCGTCACGCCCTATTACAACAGGCCGACACAACGCGGCCTGTACGAGCACTTCGCGACCGTCGCCAGGGCAACCAAGCTGCCGATCATTATCTATAATATCCCGCCGCGCTCTGTGATCGACATGATGCCGGAGACGATGGGCCGGCTCGTGCACGACTTCAAGAACATCGTCGGCGTCAAGGATGCCACCGGCAAGGTCGAACGAGTCTCCGAGCAACGCGCCACTTGCGGCAAGGATTTCATCCAGCTTTCGGGCGAGGATGCTTCGGCACTTGGTTTCAATGCGCATGGCGGCGTCGGCTGCATCTCGGTGACCTCGAATGTTGCGCCGCGTCTGTGCGCCGAATTCCAAGAGGCGACGCTGTCCGGCGGCAGCGCCAAGGCACTGGAATTGCAGGACCGTCTGCTGCCGCTACACAAGGCGATCTTCGTCGAGCCTGGCGTTTCGGGCGCGAAATATGCGCTGTCGCAGCTAGGCAAGGTCGAGAATGTGCTGCGCTCGCCGCTGGTCACGATCGAACAGTCGACCGCCGAAAAGATCGATGCGGCGATGAAGCACGCCGGCTTGATTAACTAGCGATGAGGCGCCACCTCTCCACATCATGAATCAAGTCAGAAAAGCCGATCCCAACAACAAGACCGTTTCGGAAAACCGCAAGGCGCGGTTTTCCTACGAGGTGCTCGACACGGTCGAGGCCGGCCTGGTGCTGACCGGCACCGAGGTCAAGTCGCTGCGCCAGGGCCAGGCCAACATCCAGGACAGCTATGCCTCGGTCGAAGGCGGCGAGATCTGGCTGATCAATTCCTATCTGCCGGAATATCTGCAGGCCAACCGCTTCAACCATGAGCCGCGACGTCGCCGCAAACTGCTGCTCAACAAGCGCGAGATGGCAAAACTGTCGCAGAGCGTCGACCGCGAAGGCATGACGCTGGTGCCGCTGAAAATCTATTTCAACGACCAGGGCCGTGCCAAGCTGCTGCTCGCGGTCGGCCGCGGCAAGAAGCTGCACGACAAGCGTGAATCCGAGAAACAGCGCGACTGGTCGCGAGAGAAGGGTCGGCTCTTAAAAGAGCGTGGGTAGGTGTGGGTAGGTAAAGAGCGTGGGTAGGCTGGGGCCATTCGTTTGAAGAACCGGATTGTCCTCTTTGGTTTGGCCAGCCTGGGCTTGGTATGTTTCGTTGCAGCAGGCGGATATCTCTATTTCAGATCATTCTCGCCGGACCGCGATAAGTATCCCGTCAGAGGCATCGACGTCTCCCATCATCAGGGCCAGATCGACTGGCGGCGTGTTGCTGCCGATGATGTCGCTTTCGCTGTCATCAAGGCGACCGAAGGCGGCGATCATGTCGATGATGCCTTTTCTACCAATCTGCGTGAGGCCCGCGCCGCCGGTCTGGCTGTCGGCGCCTATCATTTCTTCACCTTTTGCCGGCCTGGCGCCGACCAGGCGAAGAATTTCATCTCGGTGGTTCCGCATGATCAGCCGCTGCTGCCGCCGGTCGTCGACATCGAGTTCGGCGGCAACTGTCCACAGCGGCCGACGCCCGAGCAACTGAGCACTGAACTGGCCGCATTCCTCGGCCCCGTCGAGGCGGCGTTCGGCAAGCCGGCGATCGTCTATCTGACCGACGAGGCGGCACAGATCTTTGCCGGGCGCATCGCTGCCCGCCGGCTCTGGCTTCGCTCCTTGCTCCTGGAGCCGGATCGCGACGACTGGATCTACTGGCAATACCACAACAGGGGCCGTGTCGACGGCATCAGCGGCGATGTCGATCTGAATGTGCTGCAGGGTGGGCCGGCCGCGTTGACAGCGCTGTCTGCGCCGCCACGCTGACAAGTCTGCCGAACCCGTCTCTATTTCCGCAGAAACATCCTCTAAGTCCGCAGGAACGCCGCTATCTGGCTGAAAACGCTGACGAACATCGCTTCGGTCAGCACACCGGTATTGGTGTTGTAGCGTGAGCAGTGATAGCTCGAAAACAGCGTGATGCCGCCGGCCGGCAACTGCCCGCCATGCTTGAAGGGATAGGCGGCGACGCGCCCGCCCAGCGCCCGCACGGTCGACTGGTGCGCGATCGATCCCAGTGCCAGCACGGCGCGCAGGTTGGAGAACCGGGCGATCGTCGGCACCAGGAACGTCCGGCACGTGGCAATCTCGGCGCCTAAAGGCTTGTTCTCAGGCGGCACGCAGCGCACCGCATTGGTGATCGCGGTGCCGACAAGCTCCAATCCGTCATCGGGTCTGGCCTTGAATTCACCGCGCGCAAACCCGTGCGAAATCAGCGTCGAGTAGAGCAGGTCGCCGGCAAAGTCGCCGGTGAAGGGACGCCCTGTGCGGTTCGCCCCGCGCAGGCCGGGCGCCAGCCCGACGATTAGCAATTGAACCGCGGCGTCGCCCTCCGGCGGCAAAAAAGTCGGCACCGGGGCGTTGAACCAGGATGGTTCGCGCTGCCGCCACTCGGCGATGAAGTCATGCAGCCGTGGGCAGAGCGGGCAGTCGCGGCTGGGTTCGGAGGAGGAAAGGGCGGTCAAGACGACCGGCCTCAATAGTCGTCCTCGTCGACTTCGGCGGGCTCGGGCCTGCGCACCGGCCGCTCGGATGGATCGCGGCCAACTTCGTTCTTCAGTGTTGTCAGATCGATGAAATGGTCGGCCTGGCGGCGCAGATCGTCGGAGATCATCGGCGGCTGCGAGGCCATCGTCGAGACGATCGAAACCTTGCGGCCGCGCCGCTGCAACGCCTCGACCAGTGTGCGGAAATCGCCGTCGCCGGAAAAAATGACGTAGTGGTCGACGACATCGGCGAGTTCCAGCGCATCGACCGTGAGCTCGATGTCCATATTGCCCTTGATCTTGCGGCGGCCGGTCGAGTCGGTGAATTCCTTGGCCGGCTTGGTGACCACCTTGAAGCCGTTATAGTCGAGCCAGTCGATCAGCGGGCGGATCGAGGAGTATTCCTGATCCTCGACCAGTGCCGTGTAATAATAGGCGCGCAGCAGATAGCCGCGCTTCTGGAAGCTCGCCAGAAGCTTTCGATAATCGATGTCGAAGCCGAGCGCGCGCGACGTCGCGTAGAGATTGGCGCCGTCGATGAATAGAGCGATTTTTTCACGAGGGTCGAACATGGAAAATATTCCTTCTCGAAATAAACGGCCGTCTAAACGAAATGCGATAGCGACGCTCGGTCAGGCTCATAATAAACCGGCTGACCTCTACGCCATTCGAGATAGCGCCAGTTTCGCGGCAATCCAAGGGCGTGTTGCGGCACCGCAAGCAATTGTGATCGGAACACCGAACGCGTAAAGCGCAGGCTGGTTTTGCGGAATCGGGTGTCTGACCGAGAGATTGGGCGCCCTGCGGCCCAGCCATTGCCATGATGCTTGTATTTTGGCGGCGTTCGGGTTATGGACCGCGCCTGTTTTCCATCAAATCCATCGCATGAAAGGGGCATCCATGGCCCGCGTAACCGTTGAAGATTGCATCGACAAGGTCGACAACCGCTTCGAGCTGGTGCTGTTGGCCGGCCACCGCGCCCGGCAGATCAGCCAGGGCGCGCCGATCACCGTGCCGCGTGACAACGACAAAAACCCGGTCGTGGCGCTGCGCGAGATCGCCGACGAGACGTTGTCGCCCGACGACCTCAAGGAAGATCTGATCCATTCGCTGCAGAAGCATGTCGAGGTCGACGAGCCCGAGGCCGATGGCGAGGCGATTGCCGATCAGACCGGCGCCGCCGTTGCCGCCACCGACGCCGATGACACCGAAGAGAACATCACCTTCGACCGGATGACCGAGGAAGACCTCCTGGCCGGCATCGAGGGTCTGGTGCCGCCGGAAAAGAGCGACGACTACTAAGCGAGCGCTCTGGACCTGCCTGGAATACGTTTCCGGTACTTCCGTCCAGTCAGTTTCGTGGCTATCTATGAGATGCGCCGTACGCTAGTGCGGCGCATCAATCATTTCAGCACCGCGAGATTCCGCCCATGATGCGTCAGTATGAGCTTGTCGAGCGCGTCCAGCGCTACAAGCCTGACGTCAACGAGGCGCTGCTCAACAAGGCCTATGTCTATGCCATGCAGAAGCATGGCCACCAGAAACGTGCTTCCGGCGATCCCTATTTCTCCCATCCGCTCGAAGTTGCCGCCATCCTCACCGAAATGCATATGGACGAGGCGACGATCGCGGTCGCCCTGCTGCACGACACCATCGAGGACACCACGGCGACACGGGCGGAGATCGACGATCTGTTCGGCCCCGAAATGGGCAAGCTGGTGGAGGGCCTGACCAAGCTGAAGAAGCTTGACCTCGTATCGAAGAAGGCCGAGCAGGCGGAAAACCTTAGAAAGCTTCTGCTGGCGATTTCGGAAGATGTCCGCGTGCTTCTTGTCAAGCTCGCCGACCGCCTGCACAACATGCGCACCCTCGACCATATGCCGGAGGCCAAGCGCCTGCGCATCGCCGAGGAGACGATGGACATCTATGCGCCGCTGGCCGGGCGCATGGGTATGCAAGGCATGCGCGAGGAGCTGGAGGAGATCGCCTTCCGCTTCATCAATCCTGAAGCCTATCGCGCCGTCACCGCACGTCTTGTCGAAATCTTCGAGCGCAACAAGGGGGTGCTGACGGACATTGAAAAGGCGCTGTCCACGCTGTTCGAGAAGCATGCGATCAACGCCAGCGTAAAGAGCCGCCAGAAGAAGCCGTGGTCGGTCTTTCGCAAAATGGAGGCGAAGGCGCTGTCCTTTGAGCAGCTGTCCGACATTTTCGGCTTCCGCGTCGTCGTCGATACGGTCGAGGACTGCTACCGGGCGCTTGGCGCCATCCACACCGCGTGGTCGATGGTGCCGGGCCGCTTCAAGGATTACATCTCGACGCCGAAGCAGAATGACTACCGATCGATCCACACCACCATCGTCGGGCCGTCGCGCCAGCGCGTCGAACTGCAAATCCGCACCCGAGAGATGAACAAGATTGCCGAATACGGCGTTGCCGCCCATTCGATCTACAAGGATACCGGCGGTAAGACGAATGGTGCCGCCCACGCGATCTCGAAAGAGACCAACGCCTACGCCTGGCTGCGGCGCACCATCGAGCAGCTTGCCGAGGGTGACAATCCCGAGGATTTCCTCGAAAACACCAAGCTGGAGCTGTTCCAGGACCAGGTGTTCTGCTTCACCCCGAAAGGCATGCTGATTGCGCTGCCGCGCGGCGCGACACCGATCGACTTTGCCTATGCGGTGCACACCGATGTCGGCGATACCTGTGTCGGCGCCAAGGTCAACGGCCGCATCATGCCGCTGATGACGGAGCTGAAGAACGGCGACGAGGTCGAAATCATCCGCTCCAAGGCGCAGGTGCCGCCGGCGGCGTGGGAATCGGTCGTCGTCACCGGCAAGGCGCGCTCGGCCATCCGCCGCGCCACCAAGAACGCCATCCGCAAGCAGTATTCGGGTCTCGGCATTCGCATCTTGGAACGCGCCTTCGAACGCGCCGGCAAGACTTTCACCAAGGAGAGCCTGAAGCAGGTGCTGCACCGGCTGGCGCGCAAGGACATCGAGGATGTGCTGGCCTCGGTCGGCCGAGGCGAGCTTGCCTCCGCCGACGTCATGAAGGCGGTATTCCCCGACTACAAGGACGAGCGCGTCACCACGGCCGCACCCAAGCCGCGCGAGGAGGGCTGGTCGAAGATTCGCAATGCCGCCGGCATGCTGTTCCAGATCCCGGGCCGCGCCGCGCGCAAGGACAAGGATCAGCCGCGCGACGGCGCCGTGCCGATCCGCGGCGTGCGTGGCGACTTGCCGGTGCGTTTCGCGCCGGAAGGGGCAGTGCCTGGCGACCGCATCGTCGGCATCGTCCAGCCGGGCACCGGCATCACCATCTATCCGATCCAGTCGCCGGCGTTGCAGGCTTTCGACGACCAGCCCGAGCGCTGGATCGACGTGCGCTGGGACATTGACGAGCGCACCAAGGAGCGCTTTCCGGCGCGCGTCTCGGTCACCGCCATCAATGCGCCGGGTTCGCTCGCCGATATCGCCCAGGTGGTTGCGTCGAACGACGCCAACATTCACACGCTGTCAATGGTGCGCACCGCGCCCGACTTCACCGAAATGCTGATCGATCTCGAAGTCTGGGATCTGAAGCACCTCAACCGGCTGCTGTCGCAGCTCAAGGACAATTCGAGCGTCAGCGATGCACGGCGTGTGAACGGGTGAATTGTGAATAGTGAATAGTGAATAGTGAATAGTGAAAGAAGGTGCTCACTACCATTCACCATTCACCATTCACCATTCACCATTCACCATGGTCATGGAGCAAATAATGAACACTGATGAAGTGCTGGGCATTTTCCGCGAGGCCGGTGCTGTTCTGGAAGGGCATTTCATTTTGACCTCGGGCCTGCGCAGCCCGGTCTTCCTGCAGAAGGCGCGCGTGTTCATGCATGCCGACAAGACCGAGCGTCTGTGCAAGGCGCTGGCCGAGAAGATCCGCGCCGGCGTGCCCGGCAAGATCGACTACGTCGTCGGCCCGGCGATCGGCGGGCTGATCCCGGCTTACGAGACCTCGCGCCATCTCGGCGTGCCGGCGATCTGGGTCGAGCGGGAAGGGGGCGAGTTCCGGCTGCGCCGTTTCGAGATTGCCAAGGGCGCGCGTGTCGTCATCGTCGAGGACATCGTCACCACCGGCCTGTCGATCCGCGAGACCATCGAGTGCCTGCGAGAGCTTGGCGCCGAAGTGGTTGCCGCCGCCTGCATCATCGACCGTTCGGCGGGCAAGACGGATGTCGGCGTGCCGCTGATCGCACTCGCCGAATATGAGGTCCCGGCGTATCCGGCCGACCGGCTGCCGCCGGAGCTGGCCGCCATCCCGGCGGTCAAGCCCGGCAGCCGCAACATCTGACGGGGAGGCGGTGATGATCGCGGGCATCGATCATTTCGTGCTGACCGTCGCGTCGCTGGAAGTGACCTGCGCCTTTTATCAGCGCGTGCTGGGCTTTGAACGCATCGATATGCCGGGCCGGCCGACGGCGCTGGCTTTCGGCACCCAGAAGATCAACGTGCATGAGATCGGCCGCACCTTCGAACCGAAGGCGAAGGTACCAACGCCCGGCTCGGGCGACTTCTGCCTGGTCACCGACCGGCCGCTGGACGAAGTCAGCACCCGTCTCGCGGCCAACGGTGTGGCGGTGGAATTCGGTCCGGTCGAACGTGTCGGCGCCCGTGGCCCGATGATGTCGATCTATTTTCGCGACCCGGACGGCAATCTCGTCGAGGTCAGCGAATACGAACGCGGCAAGACCTGAAGGTCTGATCTCGAATGGCGACAAGCTTCAATCCACCCGGGATCTGGCAGCCATTCGGCGCATTTTCGATGCTGAAAATCCAGGGATCAGGTCAGATCGTTCATCTCAAGGGACAGGTATCTCTCGACAGAGAGGGCCAGATCGTTGGCAAGAACGACATGCGCGCTCAGGTCCGTAAGACATTGGAAAACATTCAAGCGGTTCTCGTATCCGTCGGCGGCACGATGGCCGACATCATCTCTTTGACCCAGTATGCCACCGATATAGAACAGTTCTTGGCCGCGGCTGACATTCGCAAGCAGTTTTTCGCCGAACCGTTTCCGGTCACCACCACCGTGCAGGTGGTACGCCTCTATCACCCTGACTTGCTGATCGAGATCACGGCGATTGCGGAAATTCCTCGCGACCGGTTCAGGCAACCGTAGAACATTCACAATCTGCGGGATGGTTACGTGGCCTTCCTCAAATCCGCCGTGATTGTACTATGTTGGGCAGCCCAACGCCGATCTCGAGTGCCGCAAGCGACCTAGCGCCGCCAGCCCGTTGGTTGTTCTTCGGCCGGCCCATCGCTATATCAAAGTCGTTGTTGCCTTTAGGCGACCGTAAAGCGCAGGATATGGCTGTCGTACCCCGGCTTGGAATGGCTGGGGTGTGGTGTTGGTGAACCAGGAATTGGACCAGAGTGCTTTTTCGACGCCGCAAGCCTGATGGCCTTTTCGACCGGGTGCGCACCTATCTTTGGCCGCGCCGCTCGTTTTCACGCTCGCTTCAATATTTTTCCAAGCGCATCCTGCGGCTGAAGGCCACACCGCATGCGGTGGCGGCCGGCGTCGCTGCCGGTGTCTTTGCTTCGTTCTTTCCCGTCGGTTTCCATTTCATCATCGCTGCCGTCGTGTGCTGGGTGATCGCCGGCAATCTGGTGGCGGCGGCGCTTGGCGCGGTGTTCTTCGGCAATCCACTGACATTTCCGCTGCTGTGGGGTGCCTCTTGGGAAACAGGCAAGCTCATCCTGCATGACCGCCTGCCGCAGCACGGCCCGCCGGCACATCTGGGCGAGATGCTGCACAACCTGTCCTTTGCGCAATTGTGGAAACCTATCCTCGAGCCGATGCTGATCGGAGCGGTGCCGCTCGGATTGGTCTTCGGGCTCTTGTTTTACGCCATCACGCGATGGGGCATGAACGCTTTCCGCGAGCAGCGGCGCAAGCGCCTGGCCGAGCGCGCAAGCCGGCATCAGCAATCGTCTCATCCCAGCGCAAGCATCGGTTCCGCCGCACGATGATCATCGGCATCGGCAGCGACCTGATCGATATCAGACGCATCGAGAAGTCGCTGGAGCGTCACGGTCAGCGTTTCATCCAGAGAATCTACACCGACGTCGAACAGGCCCGCTCCGAGAACCGCCGGGCGCGTGCGGCGTCCTACGCCAAGCGCTTCGCTGCCAAGGAGGCCTGCGCCAAGGCGCTGGGCACCGGTCTGGCCCAGGGCGTGTTCTGGCGCGACATGGGTGTCGTCAACCTGTCCAGCGGTGCGCCGACCATGGCGCTGACCGGAGGGGCACAGGCGCGGCTGGCCAAAATCCTCCCCAAGGGCCATCGGGCGGCGATCCACCTCACCATCACGGACGATTTCCCGCTCGCTCAAGCCTTTGTGATCATCGAGGCGTTGCCCGTCGAAGAAGCGCCACATTGATTGCATCTGACGACCGGCATTGACGTTGCCCAGCGCGCGCCGAGACTCTATACCATCCAACGCACAATCGAGGACGACATGAGCGTGGCTGAAAAAACTGAGAAGAAATCCGGCGGCCTTGGCGAGACCGTCAGCGTCATCGTCCAGGCGCTTTTGCTCGCCCTGGTCATCCGCACGCTCTTGTTCCAACCCTTTTCGATCCCATCGGGATCGATGCGGCCGACGCTTCTGGAGGGCGACTATCTGTTCGTCACCAAATGGTCCTACGGCTATTCGCGCTATTCGCTGCCCTTCGGCCCCGACATTTTTTCGGGCCGCATCTGGGGCTCCGAGCCCAAGCGCGGCGACGTGGTGGTGTTCAAGTTCCCGCCTGATCCGTCCATCGACTACATCAAGCGCGTGGTCGGCCTGCCGGGCGATAAGATCCAGGTCAAGGACGGCCAGTTGTTCATCAACGGCGTCGGCGTGCCGCGTGTGAAAACCGGCCAGATCGATAATCCCGACATCACCGAGGAATCGCGACCTATCGATGTCTATCGCGAGACCTTGCCCAACGGCGTCAGCTACGACACGCTCGACCTGAATTCGAACTCGATTGGCGACAACACGCGCGAATTCGACGTGCCGCCTGGCCACTATTTCATGATGGGCGACAACAGGGACAATTCCGCCGACAGCCGTTTCACCGTCGGCTACGTCCCCGAGGAAAATCTGGTTGGCCGCGCCAATCTTGTTTTCTTCTCGATCGCCGGCAAGGCGAGCCCGCTCGAAATCTGGAAGTGGCCGTCGCTGATGCGTGCTTCGCGCCTGTTCCACTTCGTCAATTGATGGCTTTGAAGCGCCCGACAGGCGAAACACTGGCCGGTTTGGTCAAGGCCAAGACCGGCCATGTCTTCCAAGACATCCGCTTGCTCGAAACCGCCTTGACGCATTCCAGTGCGGTCAAGGCGGCAAGCAACAACCAGCGTCTCGAATTCCTTGGCGATCGCGTGCTTGGGCTTGTCGTCGCCGATATGCTTTTTGAGAAGTTCCCTGACGCGCCCGAGGGTGAAATCGCGCCGCGCTTCAACGCACTGGTCGATGCGAAGACATGCTCCGAGATCGGCATCGAAATGCAGCTCGAGGATCTGGTCCGGGCCGACGCTGCCTTGAAGATGCGGTCGCGTGGCTCGGGCGGAAACTATCTGGCGGATGCGGTCGAAGCTCTGATCGCGGCGGTTTACGTCGACGGTGGCATCGACGCCGCGCGGCGGTTCGTCCTGCGTTATTGGGAACCGCGCTCGCGGACGGTCGTGGCAAAGCCGCTCAATCCGAAATCCGATTTGCAGGAATGGATTGCCAAGACCAGCGATGCGCGCCCCGAATATGTAATCGAAAAGCGCGAAGGGCCGGACCATCAGCCTATCTTCACGGTTTCCTTGCAGGTCCGCGGCTTTGCGCCGATAAGCGGCACCGGCGGCTCGCGCAGGGCCGCCGAAGAAGCGGCGGCTTCGGCATTTCTTTTGCGCGAAGGCGTCTGGGCCACCGCATCGGCCCAAAAAACGGAGGGCGCGCGGCGCTCTAATGAAGGGAGCGCGGCATGACCGCCACCGAAGAACCGGCAACGGAAGCTGCCCCCACGCATTCCGGCTTCGTCGCGCTGATCGGCGCGCCCAATGCGGGCAAGTCGACGCTGGTCAACCAGTTGGTCGGCGCCAAGGTGTCGATCGTCACTCACAAGGTGCAGACGACCCGCGCCATCGTGCGCGGCATCGCCACGCATGACAATGCGCAGATCGTTTTCGTCGACACGCCTGGCATTTTCAAGCCGAGGCGGCGGCTCGATACGGCGATGGTGACCACCGCCTGGGGCGGCGCCAAGGACGCCGATATCGTGCTGCTTCTGATCGATGCCGAGCGCGGCATCAGGGGCGACGCCGACGCCATCCTCGAACGGCTAAAGGATGTGCGCCAGCCGATGGTGCTGATCCTCAACAAGGTCGACCGCGTCAAGCACGAGGCGCTGCTGGCCTTGTCGGCGGCAGCGAACGAAAGGGTGCCGTTCAAGCGCACCTTCATGGTTTCGGCGCTCACCGGTTCCGGTTGCAAGGACGTGCTCGACTATCTCGCTGAAACGCTACCCGTCGGTCCCTGGTACTATCCCGAAGACCAGATTTCGGACCTGCCGATGCGCCAGCTGGCCGCCGAGATCACCCGCGAAAAACTTTATCTCAGGCTGCATCAGGAACTGCCCTATTCCTCGCATATCGAAACCGAGAAATGGGAAGAGAAGCCGGACGGCTCGGTGCGCATCGACCAGACCATCTATGTCGAGCGCGACAGCCAGAAGAAGATCGTGCTTGGCCACAAGGGCGAAACCATCCGCGCCATCGGCCAGGCGGCGCGCATGGAGATAGCCGGCATCCTCGAACAGAAGGTGCACCTATTCCTGTTCGTCAAGGTGCGCGAGAACTGGGGCGACGACCCAGAGCGCTACCGCGAGATGGGGCTCGAGTTTCCGCGCTAAAGCAGGATCCCAAGCCGAAGGTCCGCGCAGCGAAAGCGGAACCGATTTTCGGAAAAGACCATGCTCAACAAATCCGCTCCCGGTCCATGGACAGCAAGCTGAACATCGACACAGCGCTTGTCAGCCGATTGATCGCCACGCAATTTCCCCAATGGAAGGATCTTGCGGTCAGGCCGGTCGAGTTTGGCGGCTGGGACAACAGGACCTTTCATCTTGGCGATGAGATGATCGTGCGGTTGCCGAGCGCCGCGGCCTATTCCCTGCAAGTGGAAAAGGAGCATCGCTGGCTGCCAAGGCTGGCGGCTCTGTTGCCGCTGCCGATCCCCGTGCCGCTGGCGATGGGAGTTCCGGCTGAAAACTATCCCTGGCATTGGTCCGTCTACCGCTGGATCGAAGGCGAGACGGCAAAGCGGGAGCGTATCGCCAGCTTGCCGCAATTCGCGACGGATTTGGCCGCGTTCCTGGTTGCCTTGCAGCGTATCGATCCCACCGGCGGACCGACGCCGGGACAGCACAACTTCTTTCGCGGCGGACCGCTCAACGTCTACGATGGCGAAACCCGGGAGGCGATCGCCGCCCTCGACGGCAAGATCGATTCGGATGCCGCCGGTGCCGTGTGGGAAGCAGCGCTTGCCTCGAGATGGCACGGTGAGCCGGTCTGGTTCCATGGTGACGTCAGCTGGGGAAACCTGCTGGTCGGGCAGGGCCGGTTGAGCGCGGTGATCGACTTCGGAACTTCGGGCATCGGTGATCCCGCCTGCGATCTGGCGATTGCATGGACGCTGTTCGAAGGCAAAAGCCGGCAAGCGTTCCGCGCCGGCCTTCCAGCCGATGAGGCGATGTGGGCACGTGGTCGTGGCTGGACGCTGTGGAAAGCGCTGATCACGGTGGCCGGACACATCGACGTGAATCCCGTCGAGGTTGAAAAATCCCGACATGTAATCGATGAAGTGCTTGCCGATCACGCTCAGCGGGCTTGAGGCGCCGGGGCGATACGGCCAAAAACCCCCGAGCGGTTTCTGAAAGATATCCGATATCTCCATAGGGCGGCCGATATTGTTCGGCGGCCTCGCCGTTGCGGGCACGATCCATCTCGATTGGCGCGCAACCGACTCACAGTGAGGCGCTGGGCCGCTGTCACAATCTGCAACGCGACAGCGCTTTGGGAGTTTCGATCGCCTCGGCAAAATGCCGGCCGGCCTGGCGGGCACCATCGACGCTTCATCGCGACGACAGAGCGCGATCATTCAGATGAATGTCATCTGGCGATGGAGAGCAGCAGCAGAAATCAGTTCGATTTCCACGAAAACGAGGTAGATATTGCGGATTTTGGCCGCATAGCAGAAATGTGATGCGTTGAAAATATAATTAGCCGCGAAAGAATCCGAGTATATATTGAATATATGACGTTGTGCCGATTGTACCATTCGCAGCGTGCATAAGTGTTATTTGTGCAACACAGAATTATTCTGTTATCGGAATATGAGTTATTTCAAAAATCGTCATTGAAGGCGGAAGACCGATGGGTATGTTCGCGACCGAAAAGGGGGAGCGGTGCGAGCCTTTTTCACTGTGGGGATGAGGCGGGAAAACATTGCCGCCAGCCACAAATCCGAAGCCATTTTAAAACTATGACTGGAGAGGTCAGCAAATGAATATCAAGAGCCTCCTTCTCGGCTCAGCCGCGGCACTGATCGCGGTGTCCGGCGCTCGTGCCGCGGACGCTGTCGTCGTCGCCGAACCGGAACCGGCCGAATACGTCAAGATCTGCGACGTCTACGGCGCTGGCTACTTCTACATTCCGGGCACCGAGACCTGCCTGCGCATCGGCGGCTACATCCGCTATGACGCCAGCTTCGGCGACGGCAATCGCGTGCTGGACGGCACCAAAGCCATCGATTCCCAGGATGGCGGCATCAACGACACCTGGAGCAAGAACGCGCGCTTCACGCTGAAGACCTGGACGGGGCAGGAGACCGAACTCGGCACGTTGAAGACCTACACCGAGACGCGCTTCAACTTCGGTAGCGTAACCACGGCCAAGGGCGCCGATGGCTTCGCGATCGACAGCGAGGCCGGCAACAAGGCTGCCGATCTGCATTTCGCCTGGATCCAGCTTGGCGGGTTGCGCGTCGGCAAGGACGAAACGGCCTATGACTCCTTTATCGGTTATGCCGGCAACGTCGTCCAGGACACGATCATTCCCTACGGTCTCAAGGACACCAATCTGATCAGCTACTACTTCGACGCTGGCAACGGCTTCTCGGCAGTGGCCTCGCTCGAAGAAGGTTCGGGCGCTGACACCATCGACAGCTACGTTCCGCATGTCGTGGGCGGCGTGAAGTACAAGGGCGATTGGGGTGCGATCACCGCGGTCGGCGCTTACAACAGCAACTGGGAGGAATGGGCTGGCAAGGCTCGCCTCGACATCAAGGCGACCTCGGATCTGACCCTGTTCGCCATGGTGGGCTACGGCACCGACGATAACAAGGCGACCAACTTCTACAAGCCATGGACCGGCAACTTCGCCGTCTGGGGCGGCGGCACCTACACCGTCAACAAGAAGGTCCAGCTCAACGCCCAGGTCTCCTACACCGACTTCCAGGACTTCGCGGTTGCCGCGAACGTCGCCTACACCATCGTCCCCGGCTACACGATCACGGCCGAAGTCGATTATTTCAAAAATTTCGACGACAAGTTCGAGGATGGCGTCGGCGGCATCGTTCGCTTCCAGCGCTCGTTCTAACGGATCGACCGACCTTACCAGACCACCCGCAGCACATCACTGCGGGTGGTTTTGTATGCTGATGTGAGATGTCGGCTTTCCGGGCGCCAAACCCAACCCTTGATTTCGCCATCCAACAGGTGAAATGCTCTTGGCATGGAATGGCGCGACGAGGGAATCATTCTCGGCACCCGCAAGCATGGCGAAACCAGCGCCATTCTGGAGGTGATGACGCGTGCGCATGGCCGTCATCTCGGCCTCGTTCGTGGTGGCCGCTCGCGCAAACAGCAGCCCGTGCTCCAGCCCGGCAATCGCGTCGACCTGTTATGGCGGGCGCGGCTTGACGAGCATCTCGGCACGTTCCAGGCCGAGGCGATCGAGATGAATGCCGCCCGGCTGATGGACAGCGCCGTCGCCGTCTATGGACTGCAGACCATGGCCGCGCATTTGCGCTTGTTGCCCGAGCGCGACGCGCATGAAGGTCTCTACCAAACGCTTGCCGTGATGATCGCCCATCTCGACGATGCCGATGCGGCCGGCGAACTGGTGGCGCGATTCGAGCTTCTGGTGCTGGACGAACTCGGCTTTGGTCTCGATCTCACTCAATGCGCCGCCACCGGCACGCGCAAGGACCTGGCCTATGTCTCGCCGAAGTCGGGTCGCGCGGTATCGCGCGAAGCAGGCTTGCCATGGCGCGACAAGATGCTGGCCTTGCCGGCCTTTCTGCAGCGCGGCTCCGGCCTGCGCGCCGATCCGGCAGCGGTCGACGATGCCTTCCGGCTGACCGGTTTCTTCTTAACCCGCCACGTCTATGAGCCGCGCGGCATAGAGCCGCCCGACGCTCGCGCCGGCTTCCTCGCCGCATTGCGCAAGCACCACGCGCGCGGCAAGGCCATTGCCGGCGAGGACGCTGCCAGAGAAATCATCACATGAGCGAGGTCGAACTTTATCCGGGCCGGGTCTCGCCGCTCGGCCTTGGCACCATTCCGCATGCCGATATCCTGAAATATAGCGGCTTGGAGTTGCTGCAGCGCATCATCGACGGCAAGTATCCGGCGCCGCCGATCTCCTTTCAGCTCAGCTTCGCGCTGACTGAAGTGTCGGAAGGCCGTGCCGTGTTCCGCGGCGTGCCCAATGAGCGCCACCTCAACCCGCTGGGCGGCGTGCATGGCGGCTGGGCGGCGACGCTACTCGATTCGGCACTGGCCTGCGCCGTGCAGACGCTGCTCGTCAGGGGTGAGGCCTACACGACGGCGGAGTTCAAGGTGAATTTGACGCGGCCCATCACACCGAAAACCGGCGAGGTGGTCTGCGAGGGCAAAGTCGTCCACAAGGGCCGCACTTTGGCCGTCTCGGAAGCAACGCTGAAGGATGCCGGTGGCAAGCTGCTGGCTTTCGGCACCGAAACATGCTCGATCTTTCCAGCGGCCAATCTGGCGGCACGTTGAGTTTTGCGGCCGTTTGGCCGCCGCATTTGAGTGTCAGTGAGACTGAACGTCAGTGAAAACTGGCCTGGTTTGGGGGAACCGCCATGTTTGAAAGCCTGATCGGCCTTGTCGCCATCATCGCCTTGTTCGTCATCATTTCGCGTCAGCAAAGCCGCATTGGCCTTATCGAGCGCGAGCTTGGCGCGCTGCGCAGCCTGGTTCTTTCCGGCGCCGTGCCGCCCGCGGCCAAGCCGTCCGAACAGGCAGCGCCCGACGGCGCGCCCGCTGATGTGGCTCCGGCCGCTGTGGCAGCGGCCGACATTCCCTCGCCCGTGATAAGCGAGCCGGTCTCCGCACAGGCGCCGGCTATGGAAGCGGAAGCCTCGACTGGTGAGGTCGTGTCCGGGCCATGGACGCCAAGCGAGGCGGCGCCGAAGGCAGCGGAACCCGCCGCAGCGGCGAAAGCCGCGCGCCAGTCGGATGTCGAAACCGCGCTTGGCACCCGCTGGGCGGTCTGGGTCGGCGGCATCGCCCTGGCGCTGGGCGGCCTGTTCCTGATTCGCTACACCATCGAGGCCGGCATTTTCGGTCCGGGCGTGCGGCTGACCATGGCTGCGGTGCTCGGCCTTGTGCTGGTCGCCGGCGGCGAGTTCATCCGTCGCACAGGCTTTAGAGTGCCGGTGCAAGGCGTTGCCGGCGCCTACATTCCAGCGATTCTGACCGCGGCTGGTGCCTTCATCCTGTTCGGCACAGTCTATGCCGCGCATGGCATTTATGGCTTCATTGGCCCGGCACTCGCCTTCACGCTGCTGGGCGCCATTGGCGTGGCGACGATCGCAGCCGCCCTTGTCCATGGTCAGGCGCTGGCCGGCATCGGCCTCGTCGGCGCCATGGTGACGCCGGTGCTCGTCGCCTCGCAGGCGCCCAATCCCTGGGCACTGTTCGGCTATCTCGCGATCGTGCTCGCCGCCGCCGGCGTCATCGCCCGCATGCGCGACTGGAAGGCGTTGATGGCGGCGGCCTTTTTCGGCACCGGTGCCTGGACCATCCTCTACATGACCGATGCACCGGGGGCGAACCTCTCCGCCATCCTGTTCATCGACGCCGTCACGCTCGCCGTGCTTGCTTTTGTCTGGCTCGCTCGCCGTGGCGATGAAGCCAGCCCAGCCACGGTTTTCGATTGGCCGTCCATCGTGCCTGGGCTGTTCGTCGCATTCTCGGCGCTGGGCCTGTCGGTCGACCCGGTCTTCGCCGCCGCCGGCTATGCCTTGCAGGGCGCGGTGGTGATAGCCGCGATGGTGGCCGTCGCGCTCTATCGCCGGCTGGCGCTGCCGCTGCTTTATGCAGCCGGACTGGTCACGGTGCTGATCTATCTCGGCATCATCCCGCCAACGTTGATCGCTTCCGATTTTTCGGGCGGTGCCCTGGGCGTCGATGGACTGCCCGTGGCCACGTCCAATGCGCTGACATTGCGCATCGGCATCGCACTTGGCCTGGTCTTCATCGGCGCCGGCTTCTGGGCCGCGCGCAGGTCCGCCGGCGGGACGCAGATCCGCGCGGCCTCATGGGCAGCGTGGGGCGTCATCGTCCCGCTGGTCATCCTGCTGGCACTCTGGTTCACCTTCGGCAATCTCGACCGTGACTTTGTCTACGCCGCCGTCGCAGCACTGCTTGTCGTCGTTTTCGCCGCCGGCGGCGAATGGATCGCACGGGCCGAAGAACCGCCGCTCAAGGGCGGCGTCGCGGTGTCTTTTGCCTTGGGCGGTGCGGCCGTCGCCGGTCTCCTGATGCTGCATATGGCTTTCGATTCCGGCTGGACCACCATCCTGCTCGGTGCGGCGGCCATCGTGCCGGCGCTGGCCACGCGCTGGCGCTCTTATCCGGTGCTCGGCTGGATTTCGGTCGGCGCGGTGATCGCAGTGCTTGGCCGCGTCGCCTTCGACCCGACCGTCGTCGGTGCGAAGTTCCTCTCCACGACACCGGTGTTCAACTGGTTGCTGCCGGGCTACGGTGTGCCGGCGCTGGCCTTCGGCTTCGCCGCCTGGCAGCTCGCGCGCACCACCCCCACACCACCAATGGCTGGCAATGGCCGGCCGCGCCTCGCCATGGAAGCGGCGGCGGCGCTGTTTGCGCTGCTCACGCTCGCCATGCTGGTGCGCCATGCCATGCATGGCGGCGTCATCGACACGGGTGCTATGACGCTGGCCGAACAGGCGATCTACACGCTGATCGCCATCGGCGCTGGCACCATCCTGGTCGCCATCGATATGCGTTCGCCAAGCTCGGTGCTGCGCTATGGTTCGATGGCCGCCGGTGTGATCTCGGTCGCCTTCATCGTTGTCCGGCATTTCGTGGTGCTGAACCCTTTATTCACAGACGAGTCAACAGGCCGGATCCCGGTGTTCAACCTGTTGTTCCTCGCCTATCTCTTGCCGGCGGTCGCCGCCGGTGGGCTAGCGCTCTATGCCAGGGACAAGCGGCCGAAATGGTATGCGCAGATGCTGGCCGTGGTGGCGGCCGTGCTTGCCCTGGCCTATGCCACACTGTCGGTCAGGCGGCTGTTCAAGGGCGAGTTCATCGGCTTGTGGAGCGGGCTCGGCCAGTTGGAGACCTACACCTATTCGGCGCTCTGGCTGATCATCGGCGTCGCACTGCTGACCGCCGGCGTATGGCTAAAGTCGCAGGTGCTGCGCATCGCCTCCGCCGCGCTGATCGCGATCGCCGTGCTGAAAGTCTTCATCTTCGACATGTCGGAATTGGAGGGAGTGCTCAGGGCGCTGTCCTTCATCGGCCTCGGCGCGGTGCTGATCGGCATCGGACTGTTCTATCAGCGGCTGCTGACGCGGGCGACCAAATCTGAAGTCGGGTAGGGCTCAAGCCAGGTCGGTCTGCGAGAAATCGTTGCCCTTGTAGAGCAGCGGTATCCGGTGAGCCTTGGCACACGCGTAACTGAAGCAATCTCCGAAATTCAGCTTGGCGGGATGGCCCACATATCGGCCATAGTCGCGAGCGGCTTTGATGGCGAGTTCGCGGATGCGTGCATCTATTGGTATCTCTACAGCTCTAAGCTCGGCCAGGAAGCCTACAACGATCGTTTGGCACCGATCGATTAAGACTGCTGGTGTCAGGGCTTGGTCGCCGTTTTCCGCCAGGGATGTACTGCGGGCTATCCCAATGATCGCTTCGAATGCGGAGCTCGGAGAAAAATAGAGCTTGTCGGCACGTTCAGCTTTTCCTAGCAGACTGTCCGCATCTGCCTCCTGCAGGAGGATCGCGATGATAGCCGAAGCATCAAGGAACATCAGGTTCTCCCCATCCTTCGTCCATGAATTTTTTCATGTCGAAGTTCGGGTCACGAGGACCAAGTGCGCTTGCAGCGTCCTGAAACTTCTTGATGCGCTCGCTCAATGGAAGGACGGCGTTCGTCCGTTCAAGCTCGCGCTTGAGGGCAATCCGGACCGCTTCCGTCTTTGTCGGCGCCTTGATCGCAGACTGCAACTGGCGAGCCAGCGCGTCGACCTCGTCATCACGGATGTAAAGAGACATGCTCGGCTTCCTCGGTCAGACGTATATCTTAAATTGAATATACGGAATATACGATTTTGAATATACACTCTCTCGGGCGGATTTTCAATTCTGCCGGATGCGTTTTCGTCTATCGTGCGGAAAGACGAGACACCCTCTCAGTTTTCTGCCGGGAATAATTTAGCCGGTCATGTCGTTATCTCATTGCTTGGGTGACCGGGGCGGCGGACCGCTTCGCGCTGGCCGCTTGCGCCGCGCCGAGAAGGCGCGTTCAATCGAGATCAACAAGGCGACCCCAGAAACAGCGGTCATGGACGAAAAGAAGGCAGCAATCCTTGGCGAAATACCGCGCCTGCGCCGCTACGCACGCTCGCTTTTGCGCGACGGCGACGCTGCCGATGACCTCGTCCAGGATTGCCTCGAGCGGGCGCTTGTGCGGCTCGACAATTGGCAGACAGGGGAAAGCCCCCGGCGGTGGCTGTTTACGATCATGCATCATTTGTTCATCGACCAGATGCGCAAGGTGAACCGTCGCGGCGAAGCGGCGATGCTGCCGTTGGAAGCCGGCGAGGCCGTTGCCCAGCCGGCCGAGCAGATGGAGAGCATCGCCTCGCGCGAGATCATCGACGCGTTGCAGGCGATCAGCCCCGACCGCCGCGCAGCCCTTGTCATGGTTGCCATCGAAGGTTTTTCCTATGCCGAAGCCGCCAACATTCTGGGCGTGCCTGCCGGCACGCTGATGTCGCGCATTGCGCGCGGGCGCGAGGAATTGCGCGGGTTGCTGGACGACACAGCGCGGCGCCGTGCGATAAGGATCGTCGAGAAATGATCCGCCGTGACTTCTCCGAACGTGACATCCACATGGCGCTCGATGGCGAGTTGCCCAGCGACGAGCGCGCCGCTTACGATGCCTGGCTCGACGCCAATCCCGAGATGAAGGCCAAGAGCGCTCGCTTCACCGCCGATCGGACGGCGTTGCGGACCGCCTTCGCAGGCGTGTTGGACGAACCCGTGCCTGCGCGGTTGCGCAAGGTCGTGCTCGGCGAGGCGCCGGTCAAGGTCGCGGTGCCACGCTCGCGCTGGTGGTTTGCCGCTGCCGCTGCAGTGCTTCTGGTCGCCGGCGGGCTTGGTGGCTATCACCTTGCCGGCATCGACGGCATCGGGCAGGAGGATCCGGCGGAGGATCGGCTGGCCGAGCAGGCAATCGCGGCCCATGTCATCTTTGCCGCCGAAAAGCGGCATGCGGTCGAAGTGCCGGCCAGCGACAAGGACCATCTGCAAACCTGGCTGTCCAACCGGGTCGGGCTGAAGCTGGTGGCGCCGGACCTGACCGCGAACGGTTTCCAGTTGATCGGCGGCCGGCTGCTTCCGGCCGGCGAGAGCAGGGCCGCCATGCTGCTTTACGAGGATGACAAGGGCGAGCGCATATCTCTCTACGTCACGGCGGAATCGGCGGAAAATGCCAAGGGAACCTATGCATCGGCGCAGGACGGTCCCAGGGCCGTCTACTGGCTGGACAAGGGCTATGGCTGCGCCGTCGTCGGCTCGCTGCCGCGCGAGCAATTGGCCGTTGTGGCAAAGAGCGCCTATGGCCAGCTTTTGGCCGGCCTGGCCGGTTGAACAGCCGCTTTTGATGGCGACACCGGTCCTCATTAGTGATCTTGTTCAAAGCGTTTTTGCATCGCCGGGCTGCCGCCGAATCTGTCACAATTCGGCCCTATTCGAAGAGCGATAGCGCTTTGTGCCGTTAGTTTTTCGACTGATGTCTTGAACGTTTTCGAGTAGGGCATTTCCCCACCAATCGAGGTTTTCTCAAGCCGCATGCCTGCCGAGATCCGCACGGCCCGCGCATCTGACGTCGATGACCTCGCCGCCATCGAGAAAGCTGTTTTCTCAAGCGACCGCATTTCCCGTCGCTCCTTCCGCCTGTTCATCGAGCGCGAAACCGCCGAGACGCTGGTCGCCGAAGTCGATGGCCGCCTGGCCGGCTATGCGATCGTGCTGTTTCGCAAGGGCAGTGGCGTCGCGCGCCTCTACTCGATCGCTACCAGTCCGTTTTTCGGTGGGCTGGGTGTTGGCCGCGTGCTGCTCGGATCCGCCGAAGACGCCGCCTTCGAGCATGACCGCATGATGCTGCGTCTCGAGGTGCGCGAGGACAACAGCCGCGCGATCCGCATCTACGAACAAGCCGGCTATCGCAAGATCGGCCGCGAACCAGGCTACTATGAGGATGGCGAGACGGCACTTCGCTATGAAAAAACCCTGCGCGGCGACATTCCGATCGCCACCAAGGTGCCGTTCTATCAGCAGACCTGCGAATTCACCTGCGGCCCGTGCTGCCTGATGATGGCCATGGCCAATTTCGATCGTGGCTTCGTGCCGGATCCGATCATGGAAATCCGACTGTGGCGTGAGGCGACGACCGTCTTCATGATGTCGGGTCCCGGTGGTTGCGAACCATTCGGTCTCGCTGTCTCGGGGTACGAAAGCGGGCTTGCGGCGGAGATCTACGTTTCCTTCTACGGCGCGCTGTTCCTGCAATCGGTGCGCAGCGAGGACAAACGCCGGGTGATGGAACTGGCCCAGGTCGACTTTCGCCGGCGCGCGGAACTTTACGGCATCCCGGTGAATTACCGTGCATTCACCATCGACGATATCAGGGCCGCGATCGCTCAGGGGAAACTGGTGCTGGTGCTGATCAGCGGCTTTCTGATGTTCGGCAAGAAGGTGCCGCATTGGGTGCTGGCGATCGGCGATGACGGCGACCATATCCTGATCCACGATCCTTGGGTCGAGGACGAAAGGCAGGAGACCATCCTTGATGCCGCCAACATTCCCGTGCCTTACGGCATCTTCATGAACATGGCGCAGTTCGGCCGCGACGGACTGCGCGCCGCCATCACTCTGGGAAAGCGCTGATAACAATGACCTGGGTTATTCTTACAGGCAGGCAGAGCGATCTCGACCAGGTGGCGACGCCACACAAGATCATCACCAATCGCGATTATCTCGCGCATCCGTCGCTGTTTCGCGGCCAGCGGCCGAAGGTCATCAACCTGTCGAACAATTACGGCTACCAGAGCCGCGGCTACTATGCCTCGCTGCTGGCAAGCTCGCGCGGGCACAAGGTGATCCCGACCGTCGAGACGATAATCGACCTGTCGGAGCGCAAGCTCTATGAGCACGCGTTGCCGGAACTGGAACTGGCGCTTAACAAATGCCGTAAGGATCTTGGCGGCCCCTTTCCGCAAAAGGTCTGCATCTTCTTCGGCATCGGACCGTCGAAAATCTGGGACCGCTTCGCCAAACTGTTGTTCGACTGGTTCCGCGCACCCGCGCTCGAAGTCCACATCAAGGACAGCGCCGAATGGGCCTCGATCCGCAAGATCGGCTTCCATCCGCTGGCGCGGATGACCGAGGACGAGGAAAAAAGCTTCATCCAGTGTCTGGAGACCTACACCAACCGCGAATGGCGCGACACCAAAGGCCGGACGCCGGCACGCTATACCTTCGCCACGCTGGTCGATCCGCACGAGGAATTACCGCCGTCGGAGATATCGTCGCTGCGTTACTGGGCCAAGATCGCCGAGAAGATGGGCGTCGAAATCGAGCCGATCACCAAGCGGGACCTTGCCAAACTGGCAAACTACGACGCGCTGTTCATCCGCGAGACCACCTCGATCTCCAACCACACTTACCGTTTCGCCCGCCGCGCCCAGCAGGAAGGCATGCCGGTCATCGACGATCCGCTGTCTATGATCCGCTGTACCAACAAGGTCTATCTCAACGAGCTGATGGCCTACAACAAGGTACCGGTGCCGCCGACGGTGATGATCGCCGGCACTTCGGACCTCGAACTTGCGGCGCAGACACTGGGCTTTCCGCTGGTGCTGAAAATCCCGGATTCGTCGTTCTCGCGCGGCGTCAAGAAATGCGCCAATTTCGAGGAACTGAAGACGCTTGCCACCGAATGGCTGGAGGATTCCGATCTTCTGATCGCGCAGAAATTCATCCCGACCGAGTATGACTGGCGCGTCGGCGTGCTCGGCGGCCAGCCATTGTTTGCCGTCCACTATCTGATGGCCAAGAAGCACTGGCAGATCGTCAATCACAAGGCCAGCGGCAAGCCCGACCAGGGCGGCATCAAGACCTTTACGCTGAAGGAAACGCCGGCGCATGTCGTCGAGACGGCGGTGAAGGCGGCGCGCTGCATCGGTGACGGGCTCTATGGCGTCGACCTCAAGGAAACCAAGGACGGCGTCTTCGTCATCGAGGTCAACGACAATCCCAACCTCGATCATGGCTGGGAGGATTCCGGCGAAAAGGACGAAGTCTGGGTGCGGTTGACGCAATGGTTCCTGGAGCGGCTGGACCGGCCGGGACGGTAGTTTGATGTCACGCAGCGTTGGGTCATCGAATGGGCGGATCCGGTGGAACTCGAGTCAGGTCAACGGAGTGCCGGCGAGTTGACCGCGCGCTGGCATTCGTCGATCAGCCACTGGCGAAACGCCGCCACGACATCGCGCCTCGCGCTGCGCTCCGGGATCGTCAGGCAATAGGGCCGGCGCAGTTCCAGCGCCCGGGCAACGGGCCTGACAAGCCGGCCGTCCTCCAGCGCCGCGGCACAGTAGATCCCTTGCGCCAGCGCTACGCCCAATCCCGAAATGGCAAGGTCGAGTGCCGCGCGCGACGAGTTGGCCGAGAGGCCGCGCTGCGCTGCCCGGCCGGGCTCGATGCCGGCCGCCTCGAACCAGTTGTTCCAGGACGGAAAGAACGCACCGGTCGGTCCCCAGCCAGTATGGATGAGCGGCAGGCCGGCGAGGCCGTCGGGCCTGATCATGTCGGCCAGCCCGCGCGCACACACGGGATAGACTGCGTCCTGGACGATATCCTCGGTCGGGTGCTCACGATAATGCGGGCCATAAGTGAGCCTGATGTCGATCATCTCACGGTCGAACGGCACTGGGTCGTCGTCGCCTCTGAGCGATATGTCGACGGCGCCATGGCTTGCGACAAAACCGGCGAGACGCTGCGAAAGCCAACCCATGGCCATGGATGGCGGTACCGATACGACCAGGCGCGGGCGGAATGCATCGCCGCCCAGTTCACGCGAGACGCTGCCGATCTCCTGGAAGGCCATGGTCAGCCTGGGCAGCATCTCGACGCCGGCCTCGGTGAGGACGACGCGCCGGTTGACGCGGTGGAACAGCTTGCGGCCCATCTGCTCCTCGACGGTCCGGATGAGCTGGCTGACGGCGGCGGCCGATACTGAAAGCTCTTCCGCCGCCGCGGCAAAGCTGCCAGCACGAGCAGCAGCCTCGAAGGCCTGAAGTCCTTTGAGAGATGGAGGTGTGACCATGACCGTCCGAAAGATAAGCTTAGCTTATCTAAATCGCAGAAATCGTCGTTTTTGGAAAGTTTTTTCATTGACTACAGTGGGTTTCGTCAATCCCAGCATGGATCGAAGCCCGTGGATCATCGCGACATTATTGCATCCTTGACGCAGGAAGAGCGCAACCGCCTGACCACCAAGTCCGATGTTATGGGTCTCGTCCAACTCGGCGCTCATTGGGGCGCGATCGGGGTGATCGGATCGCTGATCGCAGCCAAGGTGCCGTTCTGGCCGCTGCTGATGCTGCCGCAAGGCGTCCTCATCGTGTTCCTGTTCACGCTGCTGCACGAAACGGTCCATCGCACGGCTTTCCAGTCGCAATGGCTGAACGATGCCGTGGCACGGGTGTGCAGCCTGGCGATCGCGCTGCCGGCGGACTGGTTTCGCTATTTCCATTTCGCCCACCATCGATACACGCAGGATCCGCAAAACGACCCGGAGCTGGCCTTTCCCAAACCGGAGACATGGCGGGAATATGTCGTCCATGTCTCCGGTATCCCGTTGTGGTGGGGCCACCTCAAGACGCTTTATGGCAACGCGATGGACCGAGGCCGGGAAAGCTACGTTCCGCCAAAAGGCTACGACAAGGTGCGCATCGAGGCACGTGCCATGATTGCCTTTTATGCCGTGGTCATTCTGCTGGCCGTTTATTTCCGGCTCTCGGTGCTTCTCTATGTCTGGATCTTGCCCGCTCTGTTGGGACAGCCGTTTCTGCGCCTCTATCTCTTGGCCGAGCACGGTCGTTGTCCGTTCGTCGCCAACATGCTGGAGAACACCAGGACCACGCTGACCAACTGGCTGGTCCGCAAGCTGGCGTGGAACATGCCGTTCCATGCCGAGCATCATGCCTACCCCGGCGTGCCGTTTCATCAACTGCCGCGGTTTCATGCGCTGATCGAGCGGCATTTGAAGGTGGTCGAGCAGGGCTATGTCAGCTTCCACGGCAAATACATCGAGACACTGCGTTGATGATGGCCGACCTCAACCGGTCTGGCTGTGCAACGCGCGGGATTTCAGAAGACGCTGAATGTCCGCCGCGTTCGACGGCACGCCGATCAGATAGCCCTGCGCCTCGACACAGCCATTGCCGCGCAGGATGTCGAGCTGCACTTCGGTCTCGACACCCTCCGCGGTGACGGTGATGCCAAGCTCGGCGCCCAGTCCGATGATGGTGCGAACGATCGCCGCAGTGTCGCGATTGCCGATGTCGCGAATGAACGAACGGTCGATCTTGATCTTGTCGACAGGAAAACGCCTGAGGTAGCCGAGCGAGGAATAGCCGGTGCCGAAATCGTCCAGCGCGATCCGGATGCCCAGTTCGCGCAACTGTCGCAGTGTCTTCAACACCGCCTTGCTCTCGTCCAACAGCACGGTTTCGGTGATTTCCAGTTCCAGCCGGCCTGCTGGTACGCCGGAAAAGGCGAGAGCCGAGATGACGCTGCGAGCAAAGCCGCCGTTTTTAAGCTGCACGGCCGAGACATTGACCGCGATGCGAAGGCTGGCCGGCCAGCTTGCCGCCGCCGTGCAGGCGCTCCTCAGCGCCCACTCGCCAAGCGGCACGATCAGTCCGGTTTCTTCGGCAATCGGAATGAACTCCTCCGGCGCCACCGTGCCGCGCTCCGGCGAATGCCAGCGCATCAAGGCCTCCGCGCCGACGATCTCGCCGGAGGCGATGTTCATGATGGGCTGGAAATCGAGATCGAATTCCTGGCGCGGCAGCGCTGTCTCGATGTCGGTCTCAAGTGCGCGTCGTGCCCGTACCATGGCGTCCATTCCGGGCTCGAAGAAGCGATACAGGTTGCGCCCTTCGCTCTTCGCCCGGTAGAGCGCCGTATCGGCGTTTTTGAGCAGCGCATCGGCATCCCTGCCGTCGCTGGGGAAGACGGCGATACCCAGGCTGATACCGACATGCATGTCGCGGTTCTTATAGCGGAACGGTTTTGCGATTGCTTCGACGATCCGCTTTGCCAGTTTCTCGGCATCGGCGATGCTTTTGAGATTGAACTCGATGATGACGAATTCGTCGCCACCGAAACGGGCGACGATGTCTGTTTCACTGCGCAGGCAACGCTGCAGCCGGTCGGCCACGCTCTTCAGCAGCCAGTCGCCGGCTGGATGCCCCCAGGTGTCGTTGATGGCCTTGAAGCGGTCGAGGTCGAGCGAGAAGATTGCCAGAGGCGCCGCCGCGCCCTCCAGCGCCTGGTCGAGCCGTTCACGAAACATCTGGCGGTTGGGCAACCCGGTCAGCGTGTCATGATGCGCAAGATGCGTCATGCGCTCTTCGGTGCGGCGGCGTTCGGTGACATCGTCGAAAGTCGCTACCCAGCCGCCGCCGCTCATCGGCTGGCGTGTGACCAGAACCGTCCTGCCGTCGGTAAGATGCCGATACGCCGAATGCATTTTTCCCGCCACCAGGCAGGCTTCGGTTTTGGCGACTTCGCTGTCGACGTCGATCTTCGTATAGATGCCGAGCTCCAGCAATCGTTCGAGCGCGTCGCGGTGCGTCGTTCCGAGCGGGAAGTCCGCTGCGGTGACGTTGTAGAGTTCTAGAAAACGCCCATTGCGCACGATCATCCTGCCGTCGGCATCATACATCAGCAAGCCTTGCGACATGTTGGCAAGTGCTGCGTCGAAGCGGCGGTGCTGCTCCTTGAGATCCTGTTCGGCGCGCCGCTGTACGGTGATGTCTTCGTAGATCGAAACCCAGCCGCCCAAGGCCAGCGGACGATGCGAGATGTTGATGATACGGCCATCCGACAACGTCTCCTCATAGGTCGAGGGTTTCGCCTGGTCGATATAGGGCTTGCGGATGGCGTAGAGTTCGTCGGCGCTTTGCGACGCGATGCCGATATCGACGCTGTGCCGCAGGATGTCGATGAAATGGATGCCCGGCCGCACCAATTTAGCGTCGAGACAGAAGATGTTGATGTAGTTTCCGTTACAGATGATCATCCGCTCGTCGGCGTCGAACATGCACAGCCCATGCGACATGTTCTCGACCGCGGCCGAAAAGCGTTCATTCTGTTCGCGCAGTTCGTTTTCCATTTGGCGGGAGCGATCCATGCCTTCGGCGTCCCGTTCCGGGACGGCCGAACCATCCTTGGCATCAGCGACGGGCATGAGGCGCGCCTGCGGATCGTGATCGAACGAGCTACTTTGATCGCCGCCGGTTAATTTAGCGTTTTTAGCCGATTGCAGCCGCCGAAACCTGATGCCGCGCCTTCTCGATCGCGGAAAACCGCTTCAGGAACGCATTCTGCGCCCAGGTTACCGAGCGTGGCGTGAAATCGAAGCGGTCGGCATTGAAGCCGCGCGGACGGCCGAAGAACTCGGTCGCCTCGGCGGTCGAAAAACCGGCAAGCAGCGTTGCTTCGAAATAGGCGGCGATCTGGTCGGCGTGCTTGATCTCCTTGCGCAGCGCGGCAGTTGGTTCCGGCAGCGAGAAACGCAGATGGATGGCGCGCTGCAACCGCAACTCACAGTCCTTGTAGCTTCCGCCCATCACCGATTTGAACGGCGAGATCATGTCGCCGATGACATATTCGGGGGCGTCGTGCAGCAGTGCCGCCAGCCGGGTATCGGCCGAAGCCTCGGGCACCAGTTCGCAGAACAACGCCTCGACCAACAGCGAGTGCTGGGCAACCGAAAAGGCATGTTCGCCGCTGGTCTGGCCGTTCCAGCGGGCCACGCGGGCGAGCCCATGCGCGATGTCCGAAATCTCGATGTCAAGCGGCGAGGGGTCGAGCAGGTCGAGCCGGCGGCCCGACAGCATGCGCTGCCAGGCGCGTGCCGGCGCGCCGACGCGGTCGGCCGCCATCAGGCCTCCTCCGCGCTGACGGCTTCCTGCGGGAAGGCGAATTTTGCCCAGGCCGGGATGGCAAGTGAAACGGCGGCGTCCCCGGCCATAATCGGTTGGCTGGCGTCGAGTGCCGCCTTGACCCTGTCGATGCGGGCAATGGCCAGACCGGTCATGCCGACGCTCGAGCCGAGCGTGCCAACCGGTCGTCCCGCGACGGTTAGCTCGGTGCCCGGCGCGGGTAGGGGGCCGTCGGCCGATGCAATCAGCACGCGCCGCCTGGCCGTGCCGCGATGCTGCATGCGCGAGACGACCTCCTGGCCGACATAGCAGCCCTTCCTGAAGCCGACGCCGCCGGTTTCGTCCAGCAGCACGTCATGGGGGAAAGCGTCTCCAAGCTGGTAGTCGCTGCCGCTTTCGGCAATACCGCCGGCGATGCGGAAGGCCTGCCACGCGGCAAGGTCGCCGTGCTCATCTGTTTCGCCATAGGAACGCGTGACGGCGCCCTTCGGAAAGCGCGTGTCGGCGGCCGCCGTTGATTCAGATTGTGAGAGCGTTGATTCATGTCCCCACGCGACGGTGACAAGAGCCTGATCCGCCTTGGCAATCTCGACCTTGGCGCGCAGTTTGTAGAGCATCAGCCGGCGCATGAAATCGTCCGAGATATCGGCACGGCATTCGAGCCGGAATGCATTCTCGCCGGCACGCGAGATCAGGAAATCGAACAGGATCTTGCCTTGCGGCGTCAGCAGCGCGCCGGGCTTGGCTTCGCCGGGAGCCAATACGTCGAGATCGGTGGTCAGGATGTTCTGCAAAAAATGCTCGGCGTCGGGACCCGAGACGGAAATGAGGGCGCGGTCTTTGAGCTGGGCAAAGGGCATGGGCGGAAAAGCAGCCTGATCTTGCAAAACGGTCGGCCTTTACGTAAGCCGCTGACACTCCCCCCGCAAGAGAGCATGGCCATGATCTACGACCTCATCCTGACAGGCGGCACCGTGGTCAACCATGACGGTGAAGGGGCTCGCGACATCGGCGTGAAGGACGGGCGCATCGCCGCCATCGGCGATCTCCGCCAGGCCTCGGCCGGCGAGACGATCGACTGCCGCGGCCTGCATATCCTGCCGGGTGTCATCGACAGCCAGGTGCATTTTCGTGAGCCGGGACTGGAGCACAAGGAAGATCTGGAGACCGGTTCGCGCGCGGCGGTGCTGGGCGGTGTCACCGCCGTGTTCGAGATGCCCAACACCAATCCGCTGACCACCAGCGAGGCAGCCCTTGCCGACAAGGTGCGGCGCGGCAACGGTCGCATGCACTGCGATTTCGCCTTCTGGGTTGGTGGCACTCGTGAGAATGCGAAAGATGTTGGCGAGCTTGAGCGGCTGCCGGGCGCGGCCGGGATCAAGGTTTTCATGGGCTCGTCCACTGGCGATCTGCTGGTCGAGGACGACGAAGGCGTGGCGTCGATCCTTAGAAACACACGCCGCCGTGCCGCCTTCCATTCCGAGGACGAGTTCCGACTGCGAGAGCGTCTTGGCGAACGCATCGAGGGCGACCCATCATCGCACCCGGTCTGGCGCGACGAGATCGCAGCCTTGCGCTGCACCGAACGGCTTGTGCGCATCGCTCGGCAAGCGCGCGCCCGCATCCATGTCCTGCACATCTCGACCGCCGAGGAGATCCTGTTCCTCGAACAGCACAAGGATGTCGCGACCTGCGAAGCGACACCGAATCATTTGACGCTGAGCGCCGACGACTATGCGCGGCTCGGTACGCTGATCCAGATGAACCCGCCGGTGCGCGCCGCGCGCCATCGCGATGGCGTCTGGCACGGCATCGCGCAAGGCATCGTCGATGTGCTCGGCTCCGACCACGCGCCGCACACGCTGGCCGAGAAGGCCAAGCCTTATCCGGCCTCGCCGTCGGGCATGACCGGCGTGCAGACGCTGGTGCCGATCATGCTCGACCACGTCAATGCCGGCCGGCTGACGCTGCAGCGCTTTGTCGACCTGTCCAGCCACGGCCCGCAACGCATCTTCGGCATGGCGAGAAAGGGTCGCATCGCCGCCGGCTACGACGCCGACTTCACCATTGTCGACATGAAGCGGCACGAAACCATCACCAACGCGCAGGCCGGCTCGAAAGCCGGCTGGACGCCTTACGACGGCAGGGAAGTGACCGGCTGGCCTGTCGGCACCGTCATTCGCGGCCTGCGTGTGATGTGGGAAGGGGAGATTACCACGCCGAGCCAGGGCAAAGCGGTGGAATTCTCCGAAGCATTGGCGGGGTAGCTGTTGCTACGGCGTTGGATTTTTTAAGGACAATCCACTAAGTTAACTGGGATATGAACGCCGATCTCGCGCCCATGATTGTCCCTGCTGAGTTCCCGGAACTCCAAGCCCTTGCCTGGAACCGCGATGCAGCACGCCCAATTCCGGCCGAGGAGGCATTTGCGCTATACGAGCGGAATTGGCGTTTTGTCGATCAAAAGCGGCTTACGACGCGTGAAAAACTGCTTATCCAGACTCTGGCAGACAAGTTTGGTCACGGCATCCTTTTGACCACCATCTGAAGTTCGTTTCCCTCGCAGCTGGAACATCAACGGGACACACCGCGAGCACAAGGTCGCATGGGTGGTGAACAAGCTTCAGGACAAGGACGAGCTGCGCAACGCAGCCGATATCCTGCAAATGGACTCCAGCGTGGCGACGGATACTATTTCGCTTCTTCGAGGGGAAGGCACTCGCATATGGCCGGATGCCGGAATCGACGAGGAACCGCGTCGATAGCTGGCTCAATCCCCGGCGACGAAGAAGGTCCATTGCCCTGAGGGCGTGATGCCAACGCGATAGAAAATATAGGCGCCGAACTGCTTCATGTCGTCGAAATCGCCAGCGGTGACGATCTTGAACAGTTCGACCCGCTGCTTGGCGTCCAACTTGTCCAACGGCAGGGCGAAAAAGTACGGCCACACATAGAGCTCTTCCGGCTTGCCGGCATCGAGATGGACATAACCGGCATTGAGCACCTCTTCCAGAATGGCCAGAATCTCCTGCCCATCCGGATCACCGGAGAGACCCTTGAGGAAGGCGATGGCGTCACCATCTATGTCGGTCAGCGATATCTGCGTCATGCTGTCGCCCTGGCCGATCAAAGGCCGCAGCTTTTCGATGTCACCGCCCTTGCAAGCCTCGACGATCAGATCATGCATGCGCCGAACCGGTTCCGGCAGCTTGCCGAGATCGTAGACAACCTCGGGCACCGGCGTGTCCGGATCGACGCGCGGCCTGGTCACGCCGCCATCCGCCGGACTGTCGGGCTCGGATTCGGCCGGAGGAGCCGGCTGGCTGGTCGGAGGCGGCGTTCCGACCGGATTGGGCATTGGCACGGTGCTTCCCGGCGGCGACATGTCGTCGTCGGCCGACGGCGTGACTGTTGGGGGTAGCTCTTCGCGCTTGATCTCGCTCAGCGCATAGGCGGGGCTGCTCACGAAACATACGATCAGGGGAATCGCGGCACAGCAAGCGGCGAAGCAGATGCAAAGGGCCAGGCCACGCGGCTTGCCTGACATCGAAAAACTCACTGCCCGTTTCTCCCTGCTTCCGGGCATGACGCCCGAGCGGCATTCCGTCGTCAAAGAACCGGAGGTCGGTTCAGTGCCGCAGCCGTTCAGGTTCGAAGGCGCCAGCAATCACCTTTTCACGCATACGGTCGAGCAGGGCAAGGGCCGAGGTCTCGCCATTGGCACGCAACATCTCGCCGAAGGCGGTTTCGAGCGCTGCTTCGGCAATGATCTCGGGCTCTATGCCGGCGGAGAGACCTTCCGCCCATGCCTCGCTGTGGCTTTCCACGGCGGTCAGGCGCTTCTCTTCCCTGACCAGCGCGTCGATGTCGTTGACACCATGTTCCATAAGCGAATGTCCACCCTTTCAAGCAGCGATCCGTCAATGTGGATCAGGCCTGATCTGTTCATTTCACACGCAGGGTCAATTAAGTATTTGTAAATACGACATTTTTTTGATCGTCTTTTACAAAGCCCGATTGCCTTGCGCGAAGCTGCATTCAACTCGAGTCAAACTTAGCCGATTAGGGCTGCCTGCGGGGCGAAAACCTTCAGTTTGAGTTAATTCCGCATTCTCACGGTAAGGTTTCGTTAATACTGTTGCAGAAGTGCCACATGAGGATTGCACCAAGATATCGCCTGGCACAAGTCGGATATATCGGCTGTCGCCGGCAATTGTCCGGATAGTTGTTGATGAGCAACCGAAATGCCTAATTTCCGTAACGCGAGGCGATGTCGCGCGACAGCGTCTCGCCTTCCTTCATATAGCGGCTGATGGCCTCGGTCGCCGAAGGGGTGCACTGCGTATAGATGCCGCCGAAGGAGCGGTAGCCGCGATTGAAGCTGGCGATGAAGCGGGCGCGCCGCTCGGCGTCCGGATTTTCCGAATCGAGCAGCTTCTCCATCTCGACACGCCACTGGTCGCCTTTCTCGCCGCACAAATTGCGCAGGAAATGCAGCGACCCCAGAACCTCCGCCAGCCGCATCAACCCGGGCTCGAACGGCGAATCGGCGCTGAGTGCGGGTCGCGTCGAGATGGCCGTGCTGACAACAAGGCATATGGCAAGGAGCAGGGATGGACGGTTCATAAATTTTCTCTGCCGACGGTGTCAGCCACTCTGGCTCAGCCAAGCATCATAAGTCTTTGTGGCGAAACAATTTGTCGCCCGCAAGGCGATTTTCAGGGCTGCGGCCCGCCGCTTCCGCCGGAATTCAACAAGTCTTCGGCGACCGCGAACACCGAGCCGGCAAGCGGCAGTGCCGCCATCTCGCTGAGCGTATAGAATGCGGCTGTCTCGGCGTCGTCGTTGGCCACCGCCTCGCCGCCGGCATAGGCGGCGCCGAAGACTGTGAGGAGATAATCGACCGGGTGGCTGTCGTCCCTGCCGTCGATGTGGATTTTCCGAAGCGGTCGATAGTCGGTGGCTCGCAGGCCGGTCTCTTCCAGCAGTTCGCGGGCGGCAGCCTGCTCCAGCGTTTCGCCGGGCTCGACCTTGCCGCCCGGAAAGGCATAGAGCCCTTGTGAGGGTTGCCGGGCTCGCTTGACCAGTAGCACGGTGTTCGCGCGCACGATGGCGACCGAGACTGCCGGGAGTGTCTTGCGCGCTTCGTTCATGGATTCCCGATCCGGCATGGAAGGCAGGTCTGTTGTGGACCGCCCAGCATGCGGAAGGTTTAGCGGTTGCGCAACGCCGGTTCCATCGCCACTTTCAACAGAACCATTCGAGAGGCACCAATCGACCATGTGCGGACGTTTTGCTTTGACCGCGACGCCGGACCAGACCGCCGCCTTGCTGGGCTTGGCCGAACTGGAGGATTTTCCAGCGCGCTACAACATCGCGCCGACGCAGCCGATCCTGATGGCGATCGCCGGCGCTCCGCGGGCGCCGGGCTCGAATCTGCCGGACCGCCAGCCGATGCTGGTGCGCTGGGGGCTGATCCCGACCTGGGTCAAGGACACCAGGGAGTTTCCACTTCTGTTCAACGCGCGCTCTGAAGGCGCTGCCGAAAAGGCCTCGTTCAAAGCCGCCATGCGCCATCGCCGCGCGCTGGTGCCGGCATCGGGCTTTTACGAGTGGCGGCAAACCGGTGGCAAGAAGGGGCAGCCCTACTGGATACGCCCAAGGCACGGCGGGTTGGTCGCCTTTGCCGGCCTGCTCGAGACCTATGCCGAGCCGGGCGGTTCGGAGATGGATACCGGTGCCATACTGACAGTCAACGCCAATGCCGATATCGCGCATATCCACGACCGCATGCCGGTGGTGATCGATCCCAGGGATTTCGCCCGCTGGCTGGATTGCCGCACGCTCGAGCCGCGCGATGTGGCCGACCTGTTGCGGCCGGCACAGCTCGATTTCTTCGAGGCAATTCCCATCTCCGACCTCGTCAACAAGGTCGCCAACACTGGACCGGAGATTCAGGAGCGGGGCGAGATCGGGCCGGAGCCCGAGAAGGTCAAGCGCCGGAAGCCCGGCGCGGACGACAGTCAGATGACGCTGTTTTAGAGCATGATCCTGAAAGTGGCCCCGGTTTTCGGGAAAGATCATGCTCAAACAAAGGACCGAAGCTATTGCTTCAAGGTGCGCATTAGCGCCTTCATTTCCGGCGCCTTGGCGCCAGGCCGCACACCGCTTTCAGGCAGCGCGGGGCGATACGATCTTCTGTGCCGGCTTCTTCTTCTTCGCGGTGTGGAGAAGGGCGGCGACGATTGCGGCCGGGCCGATTGCGCGGTAGTGGTTGGCCAGCGCCGGTTGCTTGGCGCGGTTGGATTCTTGCTTCGTTCGGGGCATGTCTCTCTTCCCAGGTAACATTTCCGTGTCTGCGTTTGATGGCCGATTCTGACCAAATCGTGACGCCTGCTGATCTAGCCGACGAATGTTTCATGACTGTGCCGACATGTTTAATAAAATGTTTCAGTGCATCATTACCTGTGATCCGGCGACGTTTTTGCCGAAACTAGCGACTTGACGGCAACACAAGCCAAGGCGATAAAGCTGCCTATGAAAACGTCTTTCGCCATTTGTGGCATTTGCATTATTGGCTAGCCTCGCGCTGGTTCGGACGTTTTCGCCTCATCTTTCCCCAGATTGGACAAACGCCCCGGCCAGCAGGCTGGAATCCGGTTTGCGCCTTGGCGCTAGGCGGACTCCTGAACACAACACATCGGGAAGGCACGAATGTCTGACGCATCGCAGGGCCTGCGCCTCTACAACACGCTGACGCGGACGAAAGAGGATTTCGTCCCGATCGATGCGCACAATGTGCGCATGTATGTCTGCGGCCCGACCGTCTATGACTTTGCTCATATCGGCAATGCCAGGCCGATAATCGTCTTCGACGTGCTGTTCCGCTTGCTGCGTCATGTCTATGGGCAGACGCACGTCACCTATGTGCGCAACATCACCGACGTCGACGACAAGATCAACGCGCGCGCCTTGCGGGATTTCGGCGGCGAGATCGCTTCAGGCACGCTTTCGCTCAACGAAGCGATCCGGCGGGTCACCGAAAAGACCGCCGATCAGTTCCACAAGGATGTGGCGGTTCTCGGCTGCCTGGAGCCGACGGTCGAGCCGCGCGCCACCGAATTCGTCGAACCTCGCGCCGACGGCAAGGTCGACATGATCACCTTGATTCAAAGCCTGATCGAACGCGGCCATGCCTATGTTGCGGCAGGCGAAGTCCTGTTCGACACGGCGTCGATGCCTGACTACGGCCAACTGTCGAAGCGCAATCTCGACGAGCAGCAGGCCGGCGCTCGCGTCGCCGTCGACGCGCACAAGAAAAACCCCGGCGATTTCGTCCTCTGGAAGCTGTCGTCACCGGAGGAGCCGGGCTGGAATTCGCCATGGGGCAGGGGCCGGCCGGGCTGGCACATCGAATGCTCGGCAATGTCGGCGGCCTATCTCGGCGAGGTCTTCGACATCCATGGCGGCGGCCTCGACCTGATCTTCCCGCATCATGAAAACGAGATCGCCCAGTCGCGCTGCGCCCACGGCACCGACGTCATGGCCAACATCTGGATGCACAATGGCTTCCTGCAGGTCGAAGGCCAGAAAATGTCGAAGAGCCTCGGCAATTTCTATTCGATCAACGAGTTGCTGGAGACCGAGACCTTTGGCGGCCGCAAATGGCCGGGCGAGGTGCTGCGGCTGGCGATGCTGATGACGCACTACCGCGAGCCGATCGACTTTTCCGTGCGCAAGCTGGAAGAGGCTGAGAACACGCTGCGCAAATGGAAGCGGGGGGCGGACCTCGCGCCGGCGGCGGCAGGGCAGTTGCCAGTGGAGGTCATCGATGCCTTGTCGGACGATCTCGCCACCTATGCCGCCTTCCAGGTTCTGACCCAGTTGGCCGGCGAGGCAGCGGACGGCAACGATGCCGCTGCGTCGCTGAAGGCGTCGCTGCTGTTCCTCGGCTTCGATGTCGCGTCGGCCAAGGTTGATGAAGACCACGTCGCAAAGGCCATCGCCAAGCGTCTCGCATTCATCGCCGCCAAGAACTGGGCCGAGGCCGACCGCATCCGCGACGAACTGCTGGCACAAGGTATACAGTTGAAGGACGGCAAGGATCCGGTCACGGGCGAACGCATCACCACCTGGGAGGTGAAGCGGTGAGCGCAGCGCGAAACACCCCCCTCTGTCCTGCCGGACATCTCCCCCTCAAGGGGGGAGATTGGATGTTGCGTCGGCTTTCGCCAATCGCCGTTGATGACCGGGCGCTTCCGGCAGAGCTGCCGATCTCCCCCCAAGAGGGCAGGACTGTCCGGGGAAAGTTATTCATATATGAAGGCCATCTGATTGAGGCAGGATCGGTCTCTTGGTCGGCTCGGATTGACCGGCGGCGGCTT